>JARFPW010000144.1 GCA_029288095.1 Gemmatimonadota bacterium | reverse complement strand
CGGCTGGACTGCCCGAACTGCGAGGATCGTCACCCGATCCGCGACGCGACCGTTCATCTGCTCGGGTCTGCTCCCGACCCCGCTGCCCAACCCGCGCAGACGCCGACTGATCTTGCTTCTATCTCGACCGCACTGCTGGGTCCTCCCGCGGGCCCGGAAGTGCTCCTGGTGGGTCCCGAAGACCCGTCGATCGCGCGGGAGCTGGCCGAGTTGAGGCCGGAGGCCTGGGTGATCAGCTACTCGGCCCTTACGCAGGAAGCCCACGACAGGGTCCACCGCATGGCTCCCGGATCCGGAAGCGCGCTGGCCCTCCGTTCGGGGCGAGTCCATGGCGTGGTATTATCGGGCGATTCGTCTATCGATATCGCGGAGGCGGCGCGAGTGCTGATGACGGGCGGCAGGCTGGTGATTCTGGCCCCCGGTCCCGGGGTGTCCGTGGCGTCCGCCACCCTGCCGCTGCGGGAACTGGCGTCTGACGCGCGGGCGTGGCTGGGGGTCAAGACCTGAGCGGGACGGGTGAACGTTTGCAGGCCCCGGAAGGGCGGTCTAGTTTTCGAGGATTGCCTTTTCCTTGAGAACCCTGACCAGCGGGTCGTTTCCGCCCATGCGCCTACAGACCCGAGCCTTCGCGATCGCCAGTGGCTATGTGGCCACCGTCGGTGTGTTCGTGCTCACGCTGCTGTTGCTGTTCGGCGGATACTCCGCTGACGATGTGCCGGTGCTCGCCGCGGTCCTGTTCGGCTATTCCGTCTCGGTACCCGGGGCATTCATCGGCGGTATGTGGGCCTACGCGTATGGGTTTCTGTTCGGCGCCGCCGCTTCATTCGCATACAACCTCGCTGTGATTCCGCCCGCCCCCCCGCCGTTCGACTGGGACGCGGACGTTGGATCCGAGGAGCGCTGAGCAATGTCGATCTGGGATTTCTTTGGCGGTCGGCCGGGTACGACGGACGAGAATCCGGACTATTACTCCGAGGGGCTCGAACTCGCATCTCAGGAGCGGTTCCACGAGGCGCTGACGTCGTTTCGCCTGGCCCTCAGGGAGAGTCCGACTGACGTGGCCACTCTCGAGCAGATGGCGATCGTCTACACACGGATGGGCGTTACTGAAGAGGCGGTGAAGATGTACCAGCGCGCCCTGGAGAAGGACCCGACCAGTGCCGGCGCCCACTACGGGATCGCGTTTCTCCTGCTGAACAAGGGTTGCGGTGACGAAGCGGTTGCGCACCTCGAACGCTTCCTCGAGACCGGCGGACACCTGCCGGGTACCGGCCGCCACGTGGAGCACGCCAGGCAGACCCTCGACGAACTCCGATCCGGCGATGACGGGGAGGAAAGTCCCACCGATGATGGCTGAGGCCGGTGGCGCCCGCTATCGAGCGGGACCACCGCTTCCGGGTCTGACTTCCGGGACGCTCACCGACCTGTTCTTCAACAGCGCCAGCCAGTACCCCGGGACGGCCGCGCTTACGAGGCGACCTGAGGGAGACTGGGAAGAGCTCGATCGAGCCCGACTTGTCGAGCGAATCCGGAGTTTGGCCGCTGGCCTGCGCGCGGTCGGGTGCGAACCGGGCGACAGGGTGGCCATCCTGTCCGAGACGCGTTTGGAATGGGGCCTCGCGGACTGGGCGTCGCTTCTCGGTGGCCAGGTGGTCGTTACCGTCTATCCGGTCCTCCCAGCCGACCAGGTGTCGCACATCCTGCGCGATTCCGGGGCGCGCCTGGTGTTCGCGGAAGATTCGGGGCAGGTGGCAAAGCTCGCGGAGATCCAGGCTGACCTCGACAATCTGGAAACGGCCGTCGTATTCGACCTCGGGTACGAGTCTACCCCCGACACCGGAGCAGGCCTCACCGTCATGTCGCTGGCAGATCTCGAGGCGGCGGGCAAGGATGCGCCCGCGTATGCCGAATTCGAAGCCGAAGCCCGGAAGATCCAGCCCTCGGACCTGGCCACGCTCATTTACACGTCCGGCACTACGGGGAAGCCCAAGGGTGTAATGCTCACCCAGCGGAACCTGGCGGCCAACGTGCGCCAGTCGATAGCGGTGCTACCGATCTCCGAAGCGGATACGTGCCTGAGCTGGCTCCCTCTATCGCATGGGTTTGAGCGGACCGCGGGTCATCTCGTGATGTGGTCCGCCGGTGTGAAGATTGCCTACGCGGAGTCAACCGAGACCGTGGCTCGCGACATGATGGAGGTGCGTCCTACTCTGATCATCGCGGTGCCGCGGCTGTACGAGAAGTTCTTTGAGGCGGTGGAAGAAGCCGTGGCGCTCGGCGGATTCGTGAAACGCGCGATGTTCGCGTTCGCGCGCTTCATCGGTGGCCGATACAGCGATCGAGCGGCGCGTGGTCGCCCGGTCGGTCCGGTCACCCGATTCGGCCACTCGATAGCCGACAGGCTGGTGTTCTCGAAACTCAGGGCGCGAACCGGCGGGCGGGTCAGGTTCTTCATCAGCGGCGCGGCCCCGCTGTCTGCGGAGATCAACCGGTTCTTCTTCGCGTCCGGGATGACCGTGCTCGAGGGATATGGGCTTACCGAGACCTCTCCGGTTACCAACGTCAATCCTCCGGAGGATATCCGGTTCGGCACGGTGGGTCCGCCGGTTCCGGGAACGGAGCTCGCAATCGCCGACGACGGTGAGATCATGTTCCGGGGGCCCCAGGTCATGGCGGGCTACTACAACGCGCCCGAGGCGACGAGCGAAGCCGTGGAACCCGATGGCTGGTTGCACACCGGAGACATCGGCGAGCTGGACGAGGACGGATACCTGACGATCACGGACCGCAAGAAGAACATCATCGTCACGGCCGCCGGGAAGAATGTCGTCCCGGTCGTTCTGGAAGAGCGCATGGCGCGGTCTCCCCTGGTCGAGAACGTGTTGCTGGTCGGCGATCGACGGAAGTTCACGATCGTGCTCGCCGTGCCCAACCTCGCGGCGCTCCAGGCGGCGTTTCCCGAGCGAGCTCCAACGATCGAGGACAGGGCGGAGCTGGCAGCGAAGCCCGAAGTCCAGGCCGTGCTGGAGGCGGACATCCTGCCCCGCGTCGCCGCGTTCGCCCGCTACGAACGGCCAAAACTGGTGGTCCCGCTGCCCGAACCGTTCACGGTCGACAACGGGCTTCTGACGCCCACCATGAAGGTGAAGCGCAGAGCCGTCAGCAACCTGTACGCCGAGCTCATCGAGGAGCGATTCGAGGAAGCGGAGCGCGAATACGAGGCTTGGGGCGAGGGAGCGGCCGATGGATGAGGCTCCGCGGCCGCCCGTGGTGGTCCTGGTTACCGGACCCGACGAGGCTACGCTGATTTCGATCGCGGAGGACATCGTCGGAGAGGGTCTGGCCGCCTGCATGAACGTTGTGCCGGGCGTGCGATCCGTGTACCGATGGAACGATGCGGTTGAGACCGGCCAGGAGGCGCTCGGAATCATCAAGACGACCAAATCGGCCGTGCCCGCCCTGGAGCGCCGGGTGCTTGCCCTGCACCCCTACAACACGCCCGAGTTTCTCGTACTTTCCGTGGACTCCGGGAATCCCGCCTATGTCGGGTGGATCGCCGGCAGCGTACCTGAACAGGCGGACCCCTGATGGCCACGAAGAAGCCACGCAAGAAAGCCGCGTCCGAAGCCTCGCTGTTCGACGCGCCGGCCGAGGCCGAGACGCCGCCGGAGACGGAGACGCCTGACGCCCTCGAGGCAGAGAAGGCAGCCCCACCGGAGCCAGAGGCCGAAGCGCCGCCAGCGGCTGAAGAGTCAGCCCCTCCCGAGGCTCCTACTGAGCCGGATGCCGAAACCACGTCCGAGCCTCAAGCTGAAGCCGAGGAAGCTCCGCGACTGGGGCTGCAGGAGCTGTACCGGGAGGCCCGGCGGCTTTCCGACGCGGGAGAATACGAGCAGGCCGCCGAAAAGTACCGGAGCGTGCTCCGCCGGGATCCGGGGCATTTCAAGGCGCGCAACAACCTTGGGTTCGCGTATGACAATCTCGGCCAGCCGGAGCGAGCGCTGGAGGAGTACAAGGCGGCGCTCGAACTGCAGCCCGAGGACGTCCGGCTGCTTGGAAATGTCGGGGCTTTGCTCGGCGAGATCGGGCGTTACGCCGAGGCCGAGGACGCGCTCAGGCAGGCCCTGCGGCTCGAGCCCGACAATGCCGACGTGCATCAGAACCTGGGGCTCGTGTTCTATCGAAAGGGGCTGTATCCGGCCGCGATGGGCTCGTTGCGGCGGGCCATCGAACTGACGCCGGACAATGCGACCGCGCTGCTCTACCTGGGTGAGTCAGCCAACCGCATTGGACAGGTGGACACGGCGATCGAGGCACTGGAGCGTTCGATCGAACTGCAGCCCGACAGCCCTCGTGCCTTCAGGACCCTCGGCGTTCTGTACGATCGGCTTCAGCAGCCCGAGCGTGCAGCGGAACTCTACAGGAAAGCTCGGGACATGGCGGACGCCATCGACTGACGCGGCCTTCAGCCGATGAGGTGCCGGACCAGTACGAGCGAGCCGCCGATCGCCGCGCCGAGCACATAGCCCAGGCGAACGATCAGGTTGAGCTCCCGGTCCGTGACGGAGCGAATCAGGCGTTCCAGTTCGTCGAGCGGGAACAGCACGATCTTTTCCTCGACCCGCTCCGCGACGCGCACCTTGGCGGCCACCTCCGGTACTTTGCTCGAGATCCAGTCCCACACCGGCTCGCTGAGAGCGTGCGTTATTCGATCCACGGCACCATCACTGCCATAGGCCCCTAGCGTCCCGATGGGCTGGTGCAGCAGCTTCTCGACGACCACGCCCCTCGTATCCGCGTACAACTGTCGTCCGGTGTCGGAGGACAGACCCGATGCCAGCCAACCGCCAACCCGCTCCGCCGGTACCAACCGGACGACGTCACCCCAGCTACGGTCCCTCAACCGGAGGATTCCGGACTCGATGCGGTCCAACAGGAAGCTGCGGACCTCCGGATCCTGCGCGGACCGGGACATCCAGGCGGACAGGGCATCGAGCGCCGATTGTACCCGCGCGTCCTCCGGGTCTCCCAGTACGTCCACCACCGGGCGTCGCAGGAACTCGACGATCGCCTCGTTGACGCCGCGCGCCATCACGTCCTGTACCTCGCCCTCACGCAGCAGGTCGCCCAGGCGATCCGCCCCTTCAGCCTCCAGCGTATCAATCACCTTGTCGACCGTTTCCTCGGTGATGATCAGTTTGGCTACGACGCGCTGGTGGAAGCGGAGGTCTTGCATGAACCGCTCGAGTAGATCGTGGATCGCCCCCTCGACCCGAGCCCGGGCCTCAGGGTCCTCCAGTGTTCGCCCGAGGCGCTCCATCGCTATCGGCAGGTAATCGGCGATCGCGCGTTCAAGGGCCCCCACGAGGACGGGTGGAAGCAACTCCTCGAACGAGCGGCCGGGCTCGAGGAGCTTGACCGCGGCACGTTCAAGGTGGCCTCGGATGGCCTCTTCGAACGCCTCCGATCCAGCCAGCTGATCCAGCCAGTCCTCCGCCCGATCTCGCAGGCCCGACAGCCTCTCTTTGGACAGCGCCTCGGCCAGCGGTTCGCCATCGAGGGCATCCGCCACCCGGATCAGGAGGCGCTCCGCCTCCTCTGCGAAGGCAGCCTCGCCCATGGCGTCGATCAACCGGGCATGCACCGCGTCAGCCATCGTGCCCAGCAGCTTCCTCGCCTCCTCCAGGCCCGACTCGGAGAGCAAGTCGGCTACGGCGGGTTTCTCATCTTCGAGCAGGCCCTGGATCAATCCGTGCAGCTGGCTGTCGAACGCTTCGCGAAGGCGCTCGTCACGAAGCTCGGCCGCGACATCCGCAGGCGAAAGCAGATGTGTGCCGATCGTGCGGCCGATCGTGCCGGCCATACGCTCGCGGTTCTTCGGGACCGCGCCCTGGAGCCAGTTGACCGATCGACCCAGAACGCGCGGGGGCTCGTAGGGGTGAAACAGCATGATGATCGCGACCCGGTTCGTAAGCCCGCCCGCCAGGGCTCCGAACAGGATCGTCAGGCCGTCCCGCAGGAGGGTCACGGTCCACTCGTTCACGGCCCGACGTCCTCGATGCGGATTCCGGCCATCGTGCGCCGCTCGTCGCCGAACGACAGCGTGGCCCGTACCGGGTACATCCGATACGCCGATCCGGAGGCGCTGACCGCCTCTCCGGTGGGCTCCGAGCCTTCGATTTCCAGGGTGATGTTTCGATCTGCGACTTCCAGGGACCACCTGCCCGGCGTACCCTCGGACGGAGACAGCGGCAGCACCAGGGCATCGGACCATTCGATGCGCTCTCCGTCCAACCAGGCCCACACGCTGGCCGGTACATCGGGCAAGGCACGGCGGTGCAGGATAATGAGCCCGTTGCCGATTGTGTCCGTCAGGACGAACGCCTGCGAGACCGTGTCCGCCCTGGGCGCATCGAGAATCCGGGCGCGCCGTTGCTGAAGGAGCAGCCCCGGTTCCGAGAACCCTCCGACCGTCAACTCGGCTGATCGGAGCGTCTCCCGCTGACCTGTCGTGCTGCTCCAGGCGCTGATGGCATCCAGCGCCTCGAGGCGAATCAGCGCACTGTCGAGCGGCAGTGAGAGGGATTCGATCTGGGCCCCGTCCCCCACCCGGATACGCGCACGACCCACCGGAACCACACGCCAGGCGGCCCGGGGAACGGGTAGGGTATCCCGAACCGTGAGGACCGATGTCCACTCATCACGTCCAGCGACCCAGCCTTCATACGAGAGGGAGAGTCGGTCACCGTCCGTTCGGTTTTCAAACCGGATGTGAGCGAGCGACGGCGGATTGCGAAAGCCGACGAAGGTCAGGCTCGTGAGATAGGCTGCGCGAAAGCGCGCCGAGTCGGCATCCAGGTCGGACCCGGCAGCGCGCTGATTCTCAGCCTGATCGGCCGGAGAGCCACACGCGGCGAGCCACGCCGAACACAGGAGCGTGGTTCGCCAGAACCTACCGCGCTTGCCGGGAAATACGCCTCGTCCGTTCACGGACGACAAGGTATCCGGGCCGCTCGGGCCTGTCACCGACGGCGGCCGGCCGGTAGGTTTCGCGCCTATCGAAAACACCTTCTGGGGACTCCGCATGCGCCTCCATACGCAGATCACCATCGCCTTGATTCTAGGTCTCGCGGCCGGACTGGTCGCGAACCTCCTCGGAATCGACCCGCTGACCGACGCGCTCGTCGCCATCGAGCCAATCGGAACCGCGTGGATCCGGCTGATCACCATGGTAGTGATCCCGCTCGTGTTTGCCAGCCTGATCGTCGGCACGGCAAGCCTCGGCGACATCACGAAGCTGGGCCGCATCGGCGGCAAGACCGTGGCTTACTACCTGGCGACGACAGCGATCGCCGTGAGTATCGGTCTGCTGCTCTCCAACCTGATCCAGCCGGGAAGCGGCATGGATGAAGCCGCGTTGACCGGATTGCGCTCGACATACGGCGCCCAGAGTGCCGACCGCGTCGATCTGGCCCAGCAGGCGCCGAGCATGGTCGAGGTGCTGCTCGCGATGATTCCTCGGAATCCGGTCCGGGCGATGGCCGATGGTGACATGTTGCCGATCATCTTCTTCGCGATCTTCTTCGGGGCGTCCGTTTCCGTGCTGCCGACGGAAAAGCGAGAGCCGCTCGTCACGTTTTTCGACGGTGTCAACGAGGCGGCCATGGTCATGATTCACTGGATCATGAAGCTGGCGCCAATCGCCGTGTTCGTCCTCATCGCCGCGGTGATCGCCCGATTCGGACTGGACGTCATCGGGAGCCTCGGAGTCTACGCGATCACCGTCGTCATCGGCCTCCTGCTGCACGTGGCCCTGACCTACGCACTGATTCTCAAGTACCTGGCCGGCTGGCGTCCGCTGGACTTCCTCCGACGAATCCGCGAGCCACAGTTGATCGCCTTCTCCACGTCCAGTTCGAATGCCACTCTGCCCCTGACGATGGAGACGGCGGAGGAGGAACTGGGCGTCAGCAAGGAAGTGTCGAGCTTCGTGCTTCCCCTCGGGGCCACGATCAACATGGACGGCACCGCGCTCTACCAGGCTGTTGCCACCATGTTCATCTTCCAGGTGCTCGTCGGCGACATTTCGATCGCGACTCAGTTGATGATCGTGCTCACAGCTACACTGGCGTCGATCGGAGCGGCAGGCGTGCCGTCCGCCGGCATCATCATCCTCGTGCTAGTGCTGGAGCAGGCTCTGGCGGGAACCGGCGTCGAGCCGGCGGCCGGGATCGCGCTGGTTCTCGGTGTCGACCGGATCCTGGATATGTGCCGCACGGCGGTGAACGTCACCGGCGATCTGACGGCGTCGGCCGTGATCGACCGGTCGGAGAAGCTGCGCGAGGGTCGCATACCGGTGGTGCCGGCGGCGACATAGCGGTCCGGCTAGCGTTGAACGCGGTTCCCGGGCCCGAGGCTTGAATCAAGGGCGCGAATGAGAGACGTCACCCGTCGCTGATTAGCTCCGAAATCACGCCGGCCACCGCGCGAACTCGATCTCACATCGACCCTTGTCAGGCCAAATTCATCCAAACGCACCCAGACGCTGAGGTCATCCGTCCCGGGCGGGATCAGGGTACGGCAGATCACCGTGAACAGGCCGCGTTCCTCGTCGGCGTGGACGAGCTGCCAGTTCCTCCGGGCCCCGATTTTCGCGTCGAGGCAGTCCCAGACGGCGGCGAACGGCGCTGCATACGTTCTGCCGTCGGGTCCGGCCGACGCGCGCGTATCGGCCACCTGCTGCTGGTCGTCGTTCAGGGATGGCGTGGGTGCTTCTCCGATCATCAAAAGAACCCCGATTCAGCGGTCCGGCTTCGGCTGAATCCGTTGCCGTGCTTGGGCGTTCGTGTCGGTTGCCCGGCTTCGGGAGGCCCGGTACGTTCCCGACAGTCGCCCCATCATCTGAACTCCTGCGAGTAGTCGATGCAAGCCATTCTCCCGCTAGCCGGTAAAGGCACGCGCTTGCGGCCGCATACGCATACCCGACCGAAGCCGTTGCTGCGGGTCGGAAACCGGCCCGTGCTGGACCGTGTCCTCGATCTCCTGGAGAGAGCCGGCGTCGAGGAAATCATCGGCGTGATGGGCCATTTGTCCGCCAGTATCGAGGCGCATCTCGCCGACCATCACGCCGGCCTCAAGTTCACTCCGGTCGAGCAGCGGCAGCAGCTGGGTACCGCGGACGCGATCCGGCTCGCCCGCGATCATGTCGAAGGTCCGGTGTTGATCGTGTTCGTGGATACGCTGTTCGAAGCGGACCTCGGATTGATCCGCGCTCGCCCGGATGCCGACGGGATCATCTGGGCGAAAGAAGTCGAGGATTACCAGCGATTCGGCGTCATCGTGCAGGACGACGAGGGGTTCATGCGCCGGATCGTGGAGAAACCGTCCGAGCCGATTTCCCGGCTGGCGAACATCGGGCTCTACTACATGCGTGACCACGAGCTGCTGTTCGAGGGAATCGATCATGTGATGGCGCAGCCGCCTACGCTCGGCGAGTACTTCCTGACGGACGCGTTTCAGTACATGGTTGACCACGATGCCCGCATCCTGACCGCGGAGGTTGGTGAATGGCTGGACTGCGGGAAGGTGGAGACGCTGCTGGAAACGAACGCTCACCTGCTGAGCAACGGCGAACATCGCCCCCCGGCGCCTGGCGCGGACGTCGAAGTGCTCGGTGACGTCAGTGTGGCCGATGGCGTGGAGTTCCAGGAAGCCGTGATCGGGCCAAACGTCAGTATCGGCAGTGGATCGAGGATCGTTCGAACCCGCTTGAGTAACTGCATCGTGGGCAATCACACGACGCTGGAGGACTGCGATCTGCGGGATTCCCTGGTTGGAGACCATGTCGAAGCCAGAGGACTCCGGGGGACCGTTTCGCTCGGCGATCACACGACCGTGCAAGCGGACTGACGATGAATACGCGGGAACACGCCGACTCGCACGATCTGATCCACGACTGGAACCGGCTACCCGGCAGTTTCATCTACGCGGATCTGACCGTCGAACTCGACGATGAGACATTGCGGGATGGACTCCAGAATCCCTCCGTGGTGGACCCACCGATCGATCGGAAGATCGAACTCCTGCATCTGATGGTCGACCTCGGCATCCACTCCGCCGACATCGGCCTGCCGGGCGCCGGCCCGCGTGCCCGGGAATCGTGCCTTGCCCTCGCGACGGAAATCGTCGACAACGACCTGCCGATCTCGGCCAACTGCGCCGCCCGTACGGTGGCCGCCGACATCGAGCCCATCGCCCGCTTGTCCCAGAGCACGGGCCTCCGGCTCGAGGTCGGTGCGTTCATCGGGAGCTCGCCGATCCGCAAGTACGCGGAGGGGTGGGACGACGAGAAGTTGCTGCGGTCTACGCAGGAGGCGGTCCGGTTCGCCGTCTCCGAGGGCCTGGACGTGATGTACGTCACGGAAGACACGACACGCTCCCAACCCGAGACGCTGCGGAGTCTGTACACGGCGGCGATCGAGGCCGGAGCCCGTCGGATCTGCCTGGCCGATACGGTGGGCCACGCGACGCCGTTCGGTGTCCGGCAACTCGTGCGCTTTGCCAGGGAGCTGGTCGCGACATCCGGTGAGGACGTGAAGATCGACTGGCATGGACATCGCGACCGCGGTCTGGGCATGCCCAACGCTCTCGCCGCGATCGAGGAAGGAGTCGACCGGGTCCACGGAACGGCGCTGGGAATCGGCGAGCGCGTCGGAAATACGGAGATGGACCTACTGCTCGTCAACCTCCGCCTACTGGGTATGCACGATCACGATCTGGTCTCGCTGCCGCGGTATTGCCGGCTTGCTGCCGAGATGTGCGGGCTGGAGATCCCGCACGCCTATCCCGTGGTCGGCCGGGACGCCTTCCGTACGGGCACGGGAGTCCACGCATCCGCCATCATCAAGGCGATCGAAATGGGTGATGAATGGCTGGTCGACTGGGTCTACAGCGGAGTACCGGCCTCGATGGTCGGCTGCGAGCAGACGATCGAGGTGTCGCCGGTATCGGGGATGAGCAATGTGCGCTTCTGGCTGGCTTCGCACGGATACGACGCGTCGAACGAGGATCTCGCCCGTTCAGTGTTCGACCTGGCAAAACGTAGCGACCACACCCTGACGGTCGACGAAATCCGCGCCGAAATCGGACCACCGGCTTGATCGGGCAGCTCGCGGGTCTGACGATCCAGTTCCTCGGACTTCTCCTTGTCTTCTCGGCGCTGAGCCTGTCCGCCTCGGGACGGACGCTGACCGCGTCGCTGGCCGTGGTTGCCGGAGTCGTCACTTTTCTCCTGGGCCGGCGCCTGTTGCGGGCGACGGCACCGCCCACCCCGTGATCAGAATCATCGCCCACCGGGGGGCGTCCGCCGAAGCGCCGGAAAACTCGATGCCGGCCCTGGAGCTCGGCATGAGCCTTGGAGCGGACGCTATCGAGCTCGATGTGCGCAGATCGGCGGACGGTGTACTCGTAGTGATTCACGACGCGACGCTTGACCGGACGACGGACATCACCGGGGACGTGGCGGCGATGACGATGGCCGAGATCGCTCGCGGTAACCTGGGCGCCGCCTCGGATCCCGAGCTTCCGCGGCTGGCCGGGCCCGCGTCGGTCCCAGCATTGAGCGATGTGTTCGACAGGTTTCCGGACACGGAGATCACCGTGGATGTGAAGGATCCGAGAGCCGCGGGCGACGTCGTCGCCCTGGTCCGGGGCCTGGATCGGACGGAACGGACGATTCTGTATGTAGAGGACGGAACAGACGAAGCGGCGTTCGTCGGCTATGAGGGCCGGCGAGCGACGTCGACGCGACAGGCGTTGCGTCTGGCACTGGACCGCGGGTGGTTGAATCGGGCGGACGAACGCGTGGTGCCGGAGGTGGTGCATGCGCCGATTCGTCGCTGGGGAATTCCGATCGTGACACAAGCGCTCGTTCGGCGTGTACACGCATCGGGCAGGACGATCCAGGTATGGACGGTCAACGACCCGGCCGAGGCGAAACGGCTCGCCGACTGGGGGGTCGACGGGATCATCACGGACGATGTCCGCGGATTGCGGGCCGAACTGGCTGTGGAGAGCGAGACGAGTTGACGAAACACCTGGCAGGCGCGGCACTCTTCGTCGCGATCGCGGTGGCTCCGGCGATCGCGCAGGAATCCTCCGCAACGTTCCCCTTCGGCACGCCGGTAGTCGTGCTCCCGGTGCAGTCGGTGCAACCGTCGCCCGGCGGTTCGTGGCCGGGCCATGCCGCGACGGGTGAAGAGGCGCTGCGGGCCATGGACGCCGAGCTGGAGTTTGCCCTCGCAGACCGGCGGGGGGCGGAGAACTGGGCCCTTCCATCTGCGCTGCGACGTCGGGTCGAACGCAACCCGATCCTGGATGTGAACCCTGACCGGCTGGCCTACCAGGGCCTGATCCAGCGCCCCGACGCGCGTGACCAGATCTACGAACCGCTGCACGGGGAATTGCGCACGCTGGCCGCCCTGTTCGGGACCCGCTTCCTGATGCTGCCCCTGAGACTGCGGGTGGAGACGATTCCCGTGGACGGGGATTCTCCGGTTCTGGCGTGTCGTGAAGATGCCGAGCCTCAGCGCGCTTTGTTGCTGGTCGCCCTCATCGACATTCGCCGGAGCGCGGTGATCTGGCATGGCAACGTGCCCGGCGGCCCCGTTTGCCCGGAGTCGGGCGCGTTGCTGGCGAGCCTCGCCACGGTCATTGCCCGGGAGATTGCGGAATAGTGGCGGCGATCGGACGCATCGGCCTGGGCGCGCTGCTCATCTGCCTCTGTGGCTGCGAACCATCCGTCGATCTACGCCTGCCTTCCGCGGCTGAGCTCGAGGGCATGTTCGGCGCCACCGTAGAACTTAGGATGAACGGCAACGTCGTGGAGGTCGAGGCGAGCCAGAGCCCTGAGCAACTGCGCCGTGGGGGACCCATCTGGGCCAAGGCAGGGCCCTACATATACCTGTTCACGCCGCAGACACAGTCGTTGTTCGAGACGTACGGCGGTGTCGCGGCCGTTCGCGTCACGACGCTGGACGGCCGCGACCGTATGATTGCACGAGCCCTCCTGCAGCGGGCGCAGCTGAACAGCGTTACGTGGCGCCGAGCGATCAATGTCGCCGGCCGGGCCCGAGTAGAAGGAACGACTCGGCCCAATACGATGGTCGACCTGATCGAATACGGCGAAGAGAACACGGAATTCACCTACAGCGACCGCTACGTCGGGACCAATCAATGACTCATACCGTAACTTTGATTCCCGGTGACGGGATCGGCCCAGGGATCACCGAGGCCGTCCTGCACGTCCTCGACGCCGTCGGGGCACCGATCGAGTGGGACCGTCAGCTGGCCGGGCTGGCCGCGCGCGACTCCGGCCACGACCTGCTCCCCCAGGAGACTCTCGATTCCATCGAGCGGAACCGGTTCGCCCTCAAGGGTCCGCTGACCACTCCGATCGGCGCCGGTTTCCGTTCCATCAACGTGGCGCTGCGCAAACACTTCGATTTGTTCGCCAACATTCGACCAACGCGAACGGTCGTGCCCGGCGGGCGCTACGAAGGCATCGACCTGGTGATCGTGCGCGAGAACACGGAAGGCCTGTACGCAGGCATCGAGCACTACATCGGCATGCGGAACGATCCGAAAGCCGTCGCGGAATCCGTGATGCTGATCACGCGCTACGGGTCGGAGCGTATCGTACGACATGCGTTCGAGTACGCGGTGGAGCATGGGCGCAAGAAGGTGACGCTGGTCCACAAGGCGAACATCTTGAAGTGCACGCAGGGCCTGTTTCTGGATGTCGGCCGAGAGGTGGCGCGCCACTACCGGGACGCGATCGAATTCGAGGAGCGGATCGTGGATGCCACCGCCATGGCCCTGGTGCTCGACCCATACCAGTTCGACGTGATCGTGACCGAGAACATGTTCGGCGACATTCTGTCCGACCAGACTGCAGGCCTGGTCGGCGGGCTGGGCTTCGCTCCCGGAGCCAACATCGGCAAGAACTCCGCTATCTTCGAGGCGGTGCATGGTTCGGCGCCCGACATCGCGGGCCAGGGCGTTGCCAATCCCTGTGGTCTACTGCTCGCCGCGTGCCTGATGCTGGACCACCTTGGTCTGGGCGAGCGGGGTGAACGGATCTGGAATGCGCTTCGTCGGACGGTGGCCGCGGGGGACGTCGTGACGCCGGATCTGGGGGGTACGGCGAGCACCGCTGAATTTGCCGCGGCGATCGCGGCCAACCTGGACTGAGACAATGCGCTGGCTCCCTCACGCAATCGCAGCGATAATCACTTTGCCGTTCGCCGTGTGGGTCCTGGTCGGCGACAAAAGCGGAGTGTTGTCTCCCGCCGCCTGGGTCCTCCCGCTGGCCGCCGCGTATTACCTGGGCCTTCGTATCGGCCGTGAGGTCACCAAGGGTATCCGCCGAGCCCGGGAGAGATCGTCGGACCGCTGGCATGTGAGATCAAACGGAGATGATAGATGAGCTTCGACGGCGTCGACTTCTACGCGATGGACGAGCTCCTCGACGAGGAGGAGCGTGCGGTTCGCGACATGGTGCGCGATTGGGTGGACGAGGAAGTGATGCCGATCATCAACGAGGCGTATATCGGCAGGACGTTCCCGGCGAAGCTGATTCCTCAAATGGGCGAACTGGGGTTCTTCGGCGCCAACCTGCCGGAGGAGTATGGCTGCGCGGGCCTCAACAACGTGGCCTATGGCCTGATCATGCAGGAACTGGAGCGCGGCGACTCCGGACTGCGATCATTCGCGTCGGTACAGGGCGCCCTGGTGATGTATCCGATCTACGCATTCGGATCCGAGGATCAGCGGACCGAGTGGTTGCCGAAGCTGGCCACGGGCGAATCGATCGGGAGCTTCGGTCTCACGGAACCCGATTTCGGGTCGAACCCGGGTGGCATGCTGACGCGGGCCGTGAGAGCCGGCGACGAATGGGTGCTGAACGGCGCGAAGATGTGGATCACCAACGGGTCCGTCTCCGACGTCGCGTTCATCTGGGCCAAGACCGGCGAGAGCGACGATGTCGGGTCGGTTCGGGGCGTCAGCGGCGCGACCGATCGGGGCGGATTCTCGGCGCGCGGCC
>JARFPW010000033.1 GCA_029288095.1 Gemmatimonadota bacterium | reverse complement strand
CTCGGGCTGGCGATCTTCCAGACGAACCGGGGTTATGGATTCCTCGAAGGCCTGTTCTTCGCCGTGGGAGCCGGACTTGGCCTCACACTGGCACTCGTTCTCATGGCGTCGATTCGCGAACAGACAGAGCTGGCGACGGTTCCGGGGCTGGCGCGCGGGATGGGGCTCGTCCTGATCATCGCCGGTTCGCTGTCGCTGGCATTCATGGGATTCGCGGGGCTGTTCAGCACATGATTGAACCATTGGGAGGTATCGCGATCATGGCCGTGTTGTTCGCGGTCTTCGGGCTTGTTCGCCACCGGTCCGGATGCACCGGCCACTGCGCCGGCTGTTCGGGCACGTGCGACCATTGGGAGTCGACTGATGACAATGCATGACCGGGATTTGTGGCGGCCTTCCCGCCGGGAGTTGATATCGCTGGGGATCGGAGCGTTCGTCGTGTCCCTGCCAATGGTCCGCTGGGCCACGCGCCGCCGGCTCGTACGCCGCAAGGTGCCGGTAATGGGATCGATCGCTGAAGTCGCCGTCGTCCACGACGACGAGCGCGTGGCGCAGGCGCCCATCGACGCAGCCCTCGACCGTCTGCACTGGGTCGATCGCACGATGAGCCGGTTCGACGCGGCTTCGGACGTCGGCCGGGCGAATTCCCTGGCAACCCGGGAGCCAGTGCCGATTCATGCCGAGACCGCTGCGGTTCTGAGCGCAGGCATCCAATGGGCGGCGCAAACCGGCGGCAGATTCGATCCCTGCCTCGGGACCGTCGCTGAGCTGTGGGACATCGAGAACAGCCGGACTCCTCCTCCGCCGTCCGCGTGCGTGCGGTACGCCGACCGGCGGCTGTACGAGAGTCTCGAGGTCGGCCGCTACCAGGGTCGTGACGTGGTCCGGTTTCACGAACCGGACCTGGCACTTGACCTGGGCGGCATCGCGAAGGGGCATGCAGTCGATCTGGCGGCCGCGGCTCTGCGCGAAGCAGGCATACAGGATGGTCTGGTGAATGCGGGTGGGGATCTGTATGCCCTTGGGCGTGCGGAAGACGGCGGTCCCTGGGAGGCGGGGGTTCGATCCCCGTCCGATCCGACAGCCCTGCTGGCAACGCTGCGCATATCAGATGGCGCTCTGGCTACCTCAGGCGACTACCAGGCGTACTTCGATCACGACGGCCGGCGCTACCACCACATCCTGGACACGGAAACAGCGTCGCCTCGCCAGACCTACTCACACACGATTACGGTCTCAGCCGCGACCTGCATGATGGCGGATGCTGCCGCGACCGCGTATTTCGGAGCGACCGGCGGGATGTCCGGGCGCTCGTTCAATGGCGGGGCGGAGATCGTTCACATGGCCTGAAGGCGGAGGTAGTCGTGAACAAGCACAACATGACGTACTGCACCCAATGTGAGAAGGACGTCCGCTTCGTGATCACCCCCGCGCACGAGCATCACGGTCACGCGAACCTGCCGGATGGAAACCAGGTAGTGTGCCTGGATTTCGGTCGCGGCTGTGACGGCGGCCTCTGTCCGCTATCGGGTCTGCCGCCGATGGTCATGGGTGTTCGGCTCGCCAGGAGTGGAGAAGACAAAGCCGAACCCTGGAACCTGGTGCACGCCGTGTGCGAGGAATGCAGCTTCCCGACCGAATTCAAGGTGCTCGACGACCAGACGGGCCTGTGCTCCGTATGCGGCTCCGTGAATCGGCTGGCGCTGCTGAAGTTGGACGACGGCAGCTACGTGGCCGCTACGAGAAAGGAACCGTAGCGGCCCGGCTGATCAGCGCTCGGCGTAGACCGACCGTCCCCCTTCGAGATCGAACGCGATGACCTGGTACGGCTCAGGATCGCCGCCTTCCATACCGGGAGAGCCAATCGGCATGCCCGGAACCGCGAGTCCCGCCACGTCGGGCTTCTCTTCGAGGAGTTGTCGGATCACATCAGCAGGAACATGCCCCTCGATCGTATAGCCTCCCACCTCGGCCGTATGACAGCCCAACAGGTCGCGCGTGATCCCGTGGCTAGCTTTGATCTCAGCCATCGCGTCGGTATCGATCGCCTCGACTTCGAATCCGTTGTCTTGCAGGTGACCCACCCACTCTTCGCAGCAGCCTCAGGTAGGGCTCTTGTAGACCGTGACGACCGGTGAATCGGCATACACTTCGGCCGCGGCTCCGGCCGCTGCACCCGCGTCACTCGACGATAAGAGACCGAAAGCAAATACCCCGCCGAGAGCGGCGGCGACGAGTCCGGCAGCCAGCATCATGTTTCTGTTCACGGCGTCGGCGCTCCCTCAGTCTCCAGGGTCAATGTTCAGAACGTCACTAGGAACAAAATAGTCCGGCACCGAAAGGACCGCGAGCGCGCGTGGTCTCTTCCGGATGAGCATGCCCCCCCGACGCCGGGGACGCCGGGGGGCGTACGCCCATCGATGCATCCGGCAATCAGGTTACAGGGTCGGAATCTCTCTTCTGAAGCATGAACACGCCCTGCGAGCCGCTCGTGACGACGATCGTGCCGCTCTCGAAGAACGGGTAGTTGCTCCACGAACCATCGAACACGACGCTCTCGTTGTCCGGAACCGTATCGAAGAAACCGACTTCGACCGGATTCACGGGATCGGAAACGTCCAGGATCCGCAGCCCGCTCACATAGTTCGACTGGTACATCAGGTCTCCCTTGATGTACAGGTTGTGGTCGATCGTGAGCGTCTCTCCCAGGTGCTCCTTGGCGAGGATCGGGTCATCCAGATCCTGCATGTCCCAGATCAGCGTCCGCGTGGCGGTGAGCCCGAGCTCCTGGTTCGTCTCGTCGCCCTCGTCATTCATGAAGAAGTATCGCTGGTCTTCCGTGAACCATCCCTGATGGGCGTACCCGACAGTCGGATAGGTGGCGGAAGAAATCGCGATCGGGTTGGCCTTATCCGTCACGTCCGCGACGCTGATGGCGGTCTCGTTCGATCCGATGCAGATCTCACGTCCACGATAGTCGGCATCGGGGCCCGAATAGATGACGCACTGCGCATCGTGCGAGTAGCCCGTGCCGGCGTTGCCGGTCTCCGGATCGGAGAAACAGCCGGCAAACGTCGGCTCGCCGGGTGTTCGCACGTCGATCATGTGCAGTCCGCCGCCGCACGTCTCTCCACCACCGCCCGAGCCCACGCTGAACGCGAAGCCCGTCTCTTCGTTGATCACGATGTTGTGGGCACTGGAGACGCCGTCATAGTGGGCCGTCTGCTCGAATTCCACCGGTGCGTTCTGGACATCACGCAGCTGAGTGAGATCGAACACCTGTACGCCGTGCCCGCCGGCTTCCGACACGATGAACGCGTGGTTGTCGTAGACCTTGATGTCGCGCCAGCCGCTTCCCGGCACTCCCGGAGTCCTGTCCAGCTTGCCCACGTACCTCGGGTTCGCCGCATCCGTCACGTCGATGAACGAAGTCGCGTCAGTCATTCCGACCAGTGCGTACTCATGCCCGGTCTCCGGATCCGTCCAGCCCCACACGTCGTTCGTGGTGACGCCCCGGCCCGCTCCGATCTCCTGGAGGGGGAGGAACGACAGAACGTCCACGTCGCTGCAACCAAAGCCGCCTGCCTCGCCGTCCGAGCAGTCAACCTTACCGCCTGTGATCGGCTCGTAGGCGGACGTGGCCTCGGTGAACAGTTCGCCCATCTCGGCCCACTGGCCTGCGTCACCGGCGAACACGCGCACGGCTCCGAGTCCATAGTCCGAACCGCCCGCCGTCACGACCGCCGTTCCCCCGGCGACGGACAGGAAGGTGCCCAGGTTGTCTCCCTGGTCCAGGTCCGAAACCTCGAGCTTCGAGATCCCGGTGATCTCTGTGTCGTCGGCGTACGCCACCAGATAGGTCGCCCCGGCGCCCTGATTCGCGCCCTGTGAGCCGACCCATACGGATCCGTCGGCGACGCTGACCGCCGAGCCGAACCAGCTTCCCGGTCCGCCGTCGAACGCCTGCAGTGCCTGCACTACGCTCCATTCACCGTCAGCCTTCGCGAGCCGGTAGACGGTGCCGGTGAACCCGCTCTCGCCGGGCGCTCCCGCCAGGACGTCTCCGTCCAGGACGGAAACGGACCACCCGAACAGGGCGTTCGACTCGAGCCACGCCACCTCGACGATGCTTTCCTGCCATTCGCCGTTGGCGTCACGCTCGAACACGTAGACTGCACCGACGTCCGGGTCGGTCTCCGCACCTTCGGCCTCCGTCGCTTCGTCGTCGGTCGCGTCGGCTTCCACCACGCGATCGCGCAGCGCCGCACCCACGACGACGATGTTGCCGTCAGTCGCCACGGAGTATCCGAAGAAGTCCTGCTGCGCGCCGTCACTCGCGATGAGCCGCGCCGTGCGGTTCCAGTCTCCGGAACCGTCCCGCTCGTACACCCACACGCCACCCCGTCCCTCGGCATGTCCCCAGGCCGCGAATACGGCCATGTCGCCCGACATCGCCGCCATGCGGCCGAACGACTCGCCTTCCGCGAGATCTTCGGGCCGGAAGCGCTCGACTTCCGTCCACGCACCGTCCGCCCCTCGCTCGAACCGGTACATCGCACCCGTGCTGTTGTCCTTCACGGTCGAGCCGATGAACATCGTGGAGCCCTCCACAGCCAGCGACCGACCGAAGTAGTCGTTGGCCGACGCATCGCTCGCGAGCAACCTGGCCTGCTGCGCCCACTGGCCGGAATCGTCCTGCCCGTAAACGTACACGGCGCCGGGCGTCGCGCTGTTCAGGGGCTCCGTGACGATGAGTTCGTCACCTGCTACGGCCACGCGGTACCCATACGCCTGGGCCAAAACCGGAGCCGCGCCTACCATCGTGAAGAGTGCAGCGAGCAGAGCGCTCGCCGTCATACGGTGCTTCGTCATCCTGATCCTCCCGCAAGTCGTCGACCTGGTCCCATGCAAGGTGGGACACCCCGGAAGAGCGCTTCGTTGCGCCGCTCGGAAGTCCCGCATCGGAACGCCTCAGCGCCAGTCTACACAACGAGTGTCAGGAAGGTTCGGGACCAGGAGGGACGACGAAAGCAACGAGGCCGGAACGCGTGGTGCGTCCCGGCCTCGGAGAACTCCAGCACGACCTGCCGCTGATCAGCGAATGCGGCGAATCGTTCCGTCCGGATCGATGGCGTCGATACGGCCGCGCCACATGTCACCCGACAGATCGACCTCGACCTGAGAGACCGGTCCGAGAACGATCGAAAACGTCGGCGAATACGATTCGGCTGCCCCCAGGTCCACCGTGTACCCGAGGTCGCTGAACGACGCGATCGTCAACGAGCTCATCGGATTGCTGCCCAGGTTTGCCGCCGGCGTCATCAGCTCGTCGTCAAACACGCTCTCTCGCCAGTGCCCGTCCAGGCTACCCGTGCCGAAGTTCGCCGTGTCGTTTTCGACCGGCACGATGTTGCCGCCGGTGTAGCTGCCGCCGCCGATGGCCGCAAACTCCGCCAGCGCAGCGGCTCCGGTGAAGTGCGTGTCGGTCATCCCGGGCACATGCTCGGGGTTGGCCGGGTCCGACTGCTGCTCGAGCAGGTCGACCGGCGATTCCCAGAACGTCCCGAACCCGAGGACGTGCATCATCTCATGAACGATAATGTCGTCCAACAATCCCAGCGCCTCGATGGCGTCGAGGTCGTCAGTATCGAAACGCATGCCTCCGAGCGCGGACAACGCCGTTCCCGATCGTACCAGGCAGGGCCCTGCGGAGCCCAGCGTGCCACCCGCTCCGTCAATCGGCACGAACTCCAGATAGATGATCACGTCGTCCAGCGACTCGTCCAACGCCGGTGTCGTCGCCCCCGCGCACGTTCCGGCCGACCGCGTGAACGACCCGATGTCACCCACATCTCCCGTTATCGCCGACTCGAGCAACGTCACCGCGGCGTCAACCGCCGCCTGCTGGCCCGCCGAGAGCGTCACGCCTTCGGACTGGCGGATGT
>JARFPW010000031.1 GCA_029288095.1 Gemmatimonadota bacterium | reverse complement strand
GCCGCAGAGCTCGCCGACTTTTGTCGGAAGTGGGCTGCGACACCGACTCTCGGTTATACCCACTGGCAGCCTGCACAGCCGACTACGGTTGGAAAGCGGGCGGCCATGTGGCTGCAGGATCTGTTGTTGGATCTTCGGGCGGTCGATGGTCTCCTGGGTGAGATGAAGTTCCGGGGGGCGCGGGGCACGACCGGTACGGAGGCGAGCTTCGTCGAGTTGTTCGAGGGAGACGGATCGAAGGTAGACGCTCTGAACGCCCGGCTCGCCGAACGATTCGGGTTCACCGGCACCTGGTCGATCGTAGGTCAGACGTACCCCCGCAAATTCGACCACCTGGTCCTTTCCACTCTAGCGGGTCTCGGAGCGAGCGCCGCGCGGTTCGGGCAGGACATCCGGATCCTGCAGAGCTTCGGCGAGATCGAAGAGCCTTTCGGAAGCAACCAGGTGGGAAGTTCGGCGATGCCCTACAAACGCAATCCGATGCGCTGCGAGCGTGTGTGCTCGCTGGCTCGGCACCTGTGCGCGTTGGAGATGGACGGAGCGTGGACCGCGTCCGTTCAGGGTCTCGAAAGAACACTCGATGATTCCGCTGTGAGGCGCATCGCCCTGGCGGAGGCATTTCTGGCCGCCGACGCAATTCTGTTGCTCGTACGGGATGTGGCGGGCGGTCTCGTCGTGCACGAGGCGGCGATCGCTCGAAGGCTCAGCCGGGCCCTCCCCTTCCTGGTGGTCGAGGACGCGTTGATCGCTGGGGTGCGCCTCGGGGGTGATAGACAGGACCTGCACGAGCGGATCCGCCGGCACGCCATGGATGCCCGCACGAGGCTGGACCAGGGCGCGGATGAGAACGACTTCTTCCAGCGGGTGGCGGCCGACGAGGCGTTCGGGCTGTCCCTGTCCGACCTCCAGGCTCTGGCGACGCCGTCGGCTCTGGTCGGCCGGGCACCGGAGCAGGTCGAGGCATTCCTGGCGGCCGAGGTGGATCCCTGGTTGGAGGGGTACGAGCCTACGACGAGAGCCGACCTCAGGGTCTGAGCACACCTTCCCGAAGAAAGGACGGGATGGAGGCGATCCGAGAGACGAACCTGCCCTTTCCGCTGCTGCGGCGGGGTAAGGTTCGCGAGATGTATGACCTGGGCGACGACCTGCTGCTCGTCGCGAGCGATCGAATCAGCGCTTTCGATTGCGTCCTGCCTCAGCCGATACCCGACAAGGGTGCGGTACTCACACAGCTTTCGGCCCATTGGTTCGAGCGCACCGCTTCACATGTTGCGAACCATTGCATCGCGGCCGATCCGGACGAGATCATCGCCCGCCGTCCCGAACTCGCGGATACGAGGGACGCCTGGTCCGGACGAGGAATGCTGGTGAGACGGGCGGAGCCGTTTCCGGTGGAGTGCGTGGTGCGCGGGTATATCACGGGGTCCGCCTGGAAGGAATACCGGGACTCGGGAACTCTGGCCGGCGAGCCGCTGCCGGAAGGTCTCCTGGAGGCCCAGGAACTGGATCCACCGATCTTCTCGCCAGCCACGAAGGCCGAGGAAGGCCACGATGAGAACATCACGTTCGACCAGATGAAACGGCTCGTCGGCATCCGGGTGGCCGAACATCTGCAGGCGCTCAGCCTGACGCTCTACACCGAGGCTCGGGCCACCGCGCGCACCTCGGGAATCATCATTGCCGACACGAAATTCGAATTCGGGACGAGCACGGGTGGGGAGGTCCTGTTGATCGACGAAGCTCTCACACCCGATTCCTCGAGATTCTGGCCGGCCGACGGGTACGCACCGGGAAGCACCCCACCGTCTCTCGATAAGCAACCCGTCCGAGACTATCTGGAAGCGCTCGTTGCGCGCGGCGAGTGGGATCGGCAGCCACCTGCGCCGGACCTGCCTGCCGAAGTCGTGCAAGCGACGACGCAGCGCTACCGGGAGGCATACCGAAGGATCACGGGCAGCGAATTGCCTGAATTCACGAGCCATACCACGGGAGGCTGAAATCAATTTCGCGGTTCAAGTGCGAGTTACACCGAGGCCCGGGATACTTGACCCGGAGGGCGAGACAATTGGCCGGGCGCTTGGGACGCTGGGATATGAGGGCATCGAGAGTGTGCGGGCGGGAAGGCTGATCAGCATGCGCGTCGAGGCGGAGGACAGGGCGGCGGCGCATGAGTCGGTCGTGGAAATGTGCGAACGGTTGATCGCCAACCCGATCATCGAGGACTTCTCGATTCAGATCGACGACGCCACGTGATGCGCTTCGGAATTGTCCGGTTTCCAGGTTCCAACTGCGACTCCGACTGCGCGCGTGCGGTACGGGAGGCCATCGGGCATGAGGCTGTATACCTGTGGCACAAGACGCACTCGCTCCAGGACGTCGATGTGGTTTTGCTGCCGGGCGGGTTTTCCTACGGCGACCATCTCAGGGCCGGAGCCATAGCGCGATTCAGCCCCATCATGCGAGAGGTCGTCGAGTTCGCGAACTCGGGGGGGCCGGTCATAGGCATCTGCAATGGATTTCAGATCCTCTGCGAGGCCCATCTGCTCCCCGGCGCGTTAATCCGAAACCGAGGACTACGCTTCCGTCATCGAGACGTCCATCTGAGGGTGGATCGGGCGGACACCGTCCTGACGCGGTCTTGCTCTGTCGGCCAGGTACTTCGGATGCCGGTGGCGCATGGCGAAGGACAGTTCGTTGCTGACGAAAGTACGCTTGCGGGCCTCGAGGCCGAGGGTCGAGTGGTTTTCCGCTACGTCGACCGATCCGGCGGCGTGACGGAGGCGGCCAATCCCAACGGCTCACAGAACAACATTGCGGGCATCTGCAACGAGTCCGGCAACGTAGTAGGTCTCATGCCCCACCCGGAACGAGCGGTGTCGGAATTGCTGGGC
>JARFPW010000001.1 GCA_029288095.1 Gemmatimonadota bacterium | reverse complement strand
AGCGTCTGCAGTTCGGAACTCGCGGCGCGCATCTGCTTCAGCAGCAGGCGCGCTTCGGCGAGCGTGTTGGTTGGCTTTGCGAACAGGCCCCGCTTGACGGTCATCTGCTCGACCGCCACCGGTTTCGCGTCCGGCTGGGCTTTCACTCGTTCCGGTGACTGCGCGTGTAGCGGCGAGCTGAGCAGGGCCAGTCCGAGGACCGCGAGCGCGCCGGAGATACCGGCTCGTAGTACCCACTTCATGCTGGACTCCAATCTCGAGGGGCTGGCATCGGCCACCTCAAGATTGGGGCTCCGGACGGCGCGCGTCCAGACGACCTAGGCGGCGCGCCCCCGGCCACGCCTGTGACCGACAGACCTGCGAGAGCTCTTCTGCGTCTCCTGCTTGGGCCGCGACTTGTAGCCGCTGCGTCGGGGTCGACCGCGGCGGCCGGCGGGCTTTCCGTTTGAGCTGGGCCGCCGGACAGTGTCGGGCTCGAACCCCTCGACCTGCCTGGCCGGGATCTGTGAGCCGATCATGCGCTCCGTCGCTTTTACCCAGCCGTGGTCACTTCCTGTGACGAACGTGTACGCCACGCCCTCCAGCTCGGATCGGCCGGTGCGACCGATTCGATGTGTGTAGGCCTCCGGCGTGTTCGGGACGTCGAAGTTGATCACGTGTGACACACCACTCACATCGATCCCGCGCGCCGCGATATCCGTTGCCACGAGGATGTCGTAACGGCGAGAGCGGAATCCGCTCATCGCTCGATCCCGCTGGGATTGAGACATGTTGCCCTGGAGACCCACAGCCCGATGCCCTGCCTTGCTGAGCTGGTCGGCAAGTCGCCGCGCCCGGTGCTTGGTTCTCGTGAACACGATCGCGGAATTACACTCGTCGCGCGTGAGCACGTGCTCCAACAAAGCGCGCTTGCGCGGTTCGGCGACCAGATACAGCGCGTGATCGACGGTCGAAGCCGGTGCGGTATCGGCGAGTTCGACCACGTGTGGGTTCTTCAACAGGTCGTCGGCAAGGCGACGGATATCCGTCGGCATCGTGGCTGAGAACAGCAGGTTCTGCCGGCGAGTCGGCATGGCCTTGATGATCTTCCGGATGTCGGGAAGGAAGCCCATGTCGAACATGTGGTCCGCCTCGTCCAGGACGAGCGTCTCGACTTTTCCGAGGCGAAGAACGCCGCGCTGAAGAAGATCGAGCATGCGACCCGGACACCCGACCACGATATCGGGATTCTGTCGCAGTCCCCGGATCTGGTTCTGCATCGAGACACCACCGTACACGGTCACCAGCTTCACACGTGTGAACTTCGACAGCATGCGGATTTCAGCCGCGATCTGCGTAGCCAGCTCCCGCGTGGGTGCAATCACCACTGCGCGGGGCCCGGGACTCCGCCTTTCGAGGATCCGGTGGAGCAACGGGAGCGCGAACGCTGCCGTCTTGCCCGTCCCCGTCTGAGCGAGGCCGAGCACGTCTCGATTGGCAAGCCCCGCCGGAATCGTTTCCAGCTGAATCGGCCTTGGAGATGCGAAGCCGGCAGCGCGAATTCCGCGCACCAGGGCCTCGTCGAGTCCAAACCAGTCGGAACCGGTATGGAGATTGGATACTGATTGAGACATATGAACTTGTCCTTGGCGTACCTGCGCAGGCTGGGCCCGTACGGTACGACCGTACTTTTCCGACCCACACAACAGCGAAGGGCAAGAGAGAATTACTAGGAGGGCGCGACCTCGGAGGGTTTACTCGGAAGGTCCTGTTGTCCGCCAGTTGTCGGAATGATTCCCGACTTTCAGCCACATAACGTACGGTGTGACAGAAAGTTTCGCCACCTGCGGCCGGCTCATGACACCCAGGTCAGTCTTCCTCGGGTTCGAGCACGATTCGGCGGATCTGCAACTCGGTGGGCGCCGTCGTTCCCCACTGCCCCGCGACAATCGTATTCAGAAACAGCGGGCCCATGGGCCCGGGAGCAGCGACGATGGCGTTCGGATTGGCGATCCGCGCGTCGGCGGGCGAGCCGTCAACGTTCGCGGCCTGGCTCGGCCCCAGCATTCCCGCCACGCTGCCGTCCATTCCGACACGCCACAGGGAACTCGTCTTGACGGAGGTCACGAAGAAATAGTCGTTGACCCTGGCGATGTGGGCGTGACCCGCGCCCCGTCCGGCGAAATCGCCGATCGTCGTCAACAGGGTGGCGCTTCCCTCAGCATCGACCTTCACCAGGTTGTTGTTACTGAAGTTCACGATGTAGAGATCGTCATCCACGAG
Organism: Gemmatimonadota bacterium; assembly: GCA_029288095.1. Taxonomy (GTDB): domain Bacteria; phylum Gemmatimonadota; class Gemmatimonadetes; order Palauibacterales; family Palauibacteraceae; genus JARFPW01. The sequence continues at coordinate 4,704 of JARFPW010000001.1, read as the reverse complement.
AACGACGCCGTTCGGACACGCGAACAGGTCGCTGCGTACGAGCGTGGACTCCGAGCCGTCCGGCCCGATCTCCGAAACGCTGTTGTCGCCGCAGTTGACGACGAAAAGGGTGCCGTCCGATCCGGGCGCGATCGCGACCGGCCCGCGAAGGCCTGTCGCCCACGTGGTCTGAGTCCCGTCCCGCGCGATGCGACGAATCGTGTTGTCGAAGAAGCTCGCCTGGTAGAGGGCGCCGTCCGGCCCGATCGCCATCCCCGAGGCGCCGTAGAGATCGTTCGCCAGTTCGGTCACGGCACCGTCAGGCGTTACGCGCCACACGGACTCGCCGAAGCTGGATATGTAGAGAAAGCCCAGGCGGTCGATCGCCATGCCGCCGAGGCGACCCCACGATCTGATTGGACTCTGCAATTGCAGCGTCTCGACTGAGGCAACCGTCGGAACTGCTGACGTCTGGGAGAGAACGGCCTCAGGAGCCGTCGCCGCGAGCACCACCAGCATTGTCACACAAACGAACCTTCGCATACCCCACCCCCCGTTGGTCCCTGGTTCGCCTCGAACAGAACCGTAGAGCGGCCTGCCAGCAAGCGAAGTCACTGATCACGTTCCCGGCGTGACCTCCAAACAACCGTATAGACGATGACGTTCCCGACGACCACCAGGACGGCCAGGAGCGCCTGGATTCCGGGGGTCAGGCCCGACGGATACACGATCGGCACCAGGTAGTGCTCGATGAACCCGCCCGTGTATCCGGTGCCACCCGCTTCCCGACGCAGCCAGTTTTCAAGGGGTGTCAGAGGGCAGATCAGGCCCCGGATCTCCAGCACCGTAGCCCATACGGCGGCCGGGATGTGGACCCAGGGGATCCAGCGCCAGCGCATGGCGAGCAAACCGCCGCACACCACGAAGACGATGAACGCCAGGTGGAGGACCACGACCACGTCGGCGAGAATTCGGAATAGCATGACGAACCGTCTCGTCGTTCAGTAAATCTCTCGCCCCGCCGGGCGGACCGACGCCGGCCTGACTAGTGAGACGCCAGTGGCAGCTCGCGGGCGGGCGGAGTTGTCGCCGTGCCGCTTCCCGTTCCGTTATGCGAACCGTTCTGCTTCACGCTATCGAGGTATTCGTAGGGATTGTGCTCGAGCGCGCCCTCGGGGAGGTATTCCCACAGCGGGCCCAGATCGCTTCGGACACGGTCCACATAGAACTGCGGCAGTTCGGTGCTCTGCCCCTCGAAATAGTCGCGGAACGTGGAATCCGTTTTCAACCGGTCGCGAATCATCGTGTAGTACTCGATTCGTCCCTTGCCTTCAGACGAGATCGCTCGCACCACGTTCATGATCCGGGGGATGCCACCGTTGTTCGCCTTGAGACGCCGCCAGATCGCGCGCTTCGAAAAGCTGTACTTGGTTAGATCAATGACGTGGTCGTAGAACTCGATCCACTCGTAGTTCTTGGGCTTCAGATTCATCGCGTGGTTGTTGTTCAGGAAGTGGAACGGGAAGCCGAGAACCCGACCCTCCTCCTGGTACTCCAGATTCAGCGGAGCCGCTCGCCCGAACGAGGTGAGCAGCGAGTAGCCTGGAAAGGCCGCCGGTGACCGATCGATGAATGTCTTCGTCAGTTCGAACGGTTCGGGCCCCTCGTCACAATCCAGGCCGAGCACGAAGTTGGTCTGCAGGTAAGGGATGTAGCGCGTGATGAGATTCGCGTGGTCGGAGATCTGCTCCACCTTCTCCATCCCATGCTTCGACCGCGACTTCGACTTGTTGCCCAGCATGTACCAGGACTCGACGCCCGGCAGGATTCCCCGGAAACCATTCCTGGCCAATCGCTGGAGGCGATCCTCCCCGAGCAGCGACAGGCTGCTCTCCGCAACGAACTGGATGCTGCCAGGTGGTACCACGTCCTCGATCGCCTCGAGAACGTCGTTGAACCGGACTCCGAAGTTCGGATCATGCCAGCCGACCGTGGGCTTCTTCATCTTCTGAAGCAGGAAGCTCAGGTCGTCGCGTATTCCGTCGAAGTCGAGCGGCTGATAGTCGACGACGGAATCGATGCAGAAACTGCAGGTATAGGGACAACCGAGGCTCCCGAGCATCGGGATCATCTTGAACAGCGGGGCCTTGGCAATCGTCGGTTCGATGAACTTCCAACGCTGGCGCAGGCCCGGCAGCGTCACCGGCTGCATCGCAGCCGATCGGTACTGGCCGATCGGTCGATGGGGTTGGCAATCTTCGAGGATTTCGCCGAGCAGCGCCTGATCCGTGTATCCGAGGACGTAGTCGAAGTACTTCCGGGAATCCTCGGGATAGCACCGGGCGTGAGGGCCACCGATGCAGGTTACCGCGCCTCTCCGCCGAAACATTTCGCTGATCGCGTATGCAAGCTGGGCGCCCTGCGAGAATGCGCCCACGAACAGGAGATCGACATCGTCGGGTAGTTCATCGACGAGATTCTCGAGACCCGTATAGCAGACCAGGTGAACGTCATGGCCCGCTTCCTCGCACCACGTGGCGAGGACCTGCGGCATGATGCTCGCGAGGTTCGCGTTCATCAGCCTGGCATAGAGCGAACGGGTAGGCCCCTTCGCCACGAGATCCACGATTCCTACGCGCAACTTTGCCAGCGGTGTTCCTTTCGACATTGGGACGATCGCCACGGCACGAGGGCCGTCCAGCGATCGTTTCCCAGCCGCAATGGACTAGTGCGGTAGGGCTCGAGCCGCAGGAAACCTACCGAGTCGGGCTCCAAGCGGGCAAATGGCGGGCTACGTCGTGGGGTGTTGAGCACACGTCAGCACCGGCGCCCCTACTGCTTCACGACCTGCTCGAGAAACACGCTGTTCGACACGGCGACCAATCTCCCCTCCTGGTCCAACAAGGTCTGCGTCGGAGTGATCGCCTCCAGTGTTCCACGCTCACCGGAGACCTCGATGGCTTCGCCCACGTTGAACGTCTTACGGGCGTAGAAGCCAGCGATGATGTTGCGCGTGATGTCTCGGGAGCCGAGGCCGAACGACAGGCCGAAAGCGAGGGCCAGACCGGCCATCATGCCCATGGCGACCAGGCGCATCATCTCGGTATCGATCTTGAGCTGCGACAGTGCCATGATGCCAAGCACGAACATCAGAACACCGAAGACCAGACCCCCCAGGCTCGACGAAAACTCGATGCCCGAGCTCTCGGCCGCTTCCGAAACGGCACGACCCGCGAACTGAGCCGCCGCGCCGCCGAGGACGATGATGAACACGGCGGCGATGATGTTGGGCAGGTAGGCGGCGAAGGCGCCGATCGCGTCGGAGACGGCCACCAGACCCACGGAATCCGCGGCGGTCTTCGCGAACAAAAGCAACAGCAGCCAGTAGACTAGGCGCGGCACGGACTGGTTCAGCTCCTGACGGACGCCGATGCGCTCGAGAATCTTGTCCACTCCCGTGCGTGCGAGGGCTTGATCGAAGCGAATCCGGACCAGAATGGCGCGGAGCACGCGCTCGATGATCTTCGCCACGACGAGCGCGACGATAATGAGCAGGATGCCCATGACCACACGTGGGGTCCACGCGACGATCGACTGGAACATCGCGTTGAACGATTCCATCAGTTGATCCAGCAGTCCGGAACTCATGCGTTACCGTCGCCTTCCTTCTTGGGTTGTCCGTCAAACACGTCGAACAGCATGCCGAGGTACTCGGCGAGTATCCGCAACGGGGTGAACCAGGCGTAGTCAGTCAGGTCGGAGGCCAGCAGTCGTCGATGGATCGAGTTGTGGACCCTGCCGGCAAATCCCGGCCGCGGCGACTCGGTGAAGTCAGCCAACTCGAGGATAGGCTCTCCTAGCTCCGCAGCCAGATCATCGTCGCGCATATCCCGATCGTCGTTCACGCTTCCACACCCGCGTCAGCTCCGGCATGAAGGGACCGGAACATCTCCCGCCCACGCTTGATCCGCATCTTCGTCGCGGACAGCCCGATGCCCAATTCCCTGGCGATCTCATTGTAGCTGAACCCATCCATGTCCCTGAGGACGAGTGGAACGCGCAGGCTGTCCGGCATCGCCCGGAGGACAGACTGGATCCTGTTGCGCTGGGTCTCTCTAGTGATGTTCCTCTCCGCGACAGGCTGGACCCGAACGTTCTCACTGTCCCGTGCCGCCGGTGCTTCGAGATCGAGGAAGGCTGAGCCCTTACGCTTCTTCAGGTAGTTGATGCAGTGGTTCGTCTTGACCGTGCGCAACCAGGTACGAAAGCTGGACCGACCCTCGAAGCGTTTCAGCCCGAAGAACACCCGCACGAACACCTCCTGGGCGAGGTCCTCCGCGTCCGCCGAATTCCCTGACAGATAGCGGCAATTGGTCTGCACGCTATCCTGGTGGCGTTCGATCAGAACGGTGAACGCGCGCATGTCTCCAGGGCGCGCCTTCTTGGCCCGCGCGACGAGGTCCTCGTCAGGCGGGATCGCTGGGTTCGTCGACGACTCGGGTTCGTGACTCATCAGTGTCTCCAGACACCACTCTACTCGGGGAAGTCACATGCCGGAATTACCTGATGTGACTTTCCGGTTGCCGTGCTGTCAATGGAACCGGAGCAAGGTTGGTGACCGGATGGAACCGGGCGCCGATCTGCAGGGGACACCCGGCGGTATGGGAGTCCCCCCGCGACCTACATCTGAGGAGATGGATCATGCTGCAGGAGTTCAAGGAGTTT
>JARFPW010000361.1 GCA_029288095.1 Gemmatimonadota bacterium | reverse complement strand
GTCCCGACTACTTCGCGATCTTCTCGGGACCCGGGCGGACATTGCTCGCCACATCCGTGCGCGAAGGCGTAGCCACCTTCTTCTCCCGGCTCATCACCGGCGGGAGTGAGCACAAGAACCTTGCCCGGGAGTTCCTGTTGGCCAACGAAGAGCGCCTCTGGAAAGCGTTTCAAGAGGAGATGCTCGGCAGCGAGATGGGTGACTGGCTGTGGCGGGATCCGGCAGATTCCGAGCAGCCACGGGACGTTGGCTATGCGCTCGGCGCGCGCATAGCCGAGGTCTACTACGAGGGAGCGGAGGACATTCCGCAAGCGGTCCGGGAGATCCTCGCCGTCAAGGACTATCCAGCGTTCTTGGAAGCCAGCGGTTACGAGGAACAGTTCAAGGACGGCACCTCAGTTCCCTAACGTCATCTCCGTGTAGGCCACTCCGTCCGGCCGACCGCCTATCGCCTCCGGCTGATCCGGGACAACGAACTTACGTGTCGGACCTCCCACCGAGAGCCCGGGTCAGACGGCCAGCGGCTCTCCCGGAGGATGACCCGGAGTGTCTTTCACCAACCAGCGTTCGCCGGTACGATTCGTTTCAATCTCATACTTGCGTCTGATTAGTTGGAGGCTGGTGAATGCGAACAGGTACGGCTGGCTGGCTTCTCCTGGGCCTGGCCCTCAGTTCACACGGTGGACTCAGCGCCCAGGAAGTCCCCGATCTGAAGGAAGTCATGGACCTGGAAACGGTCGGGTCCCCGACGATTTCGCCTGACGGTCGCACGGTCCTGTTCCGCAGCTACGAGTCCGACTGGGTGAGCGACACTCGCAGCTCCACGATCTGGGCTTCCGTGGACGGAGCCGCACCGGTTCCCATGGTCCTGCCGGGGCTATCGGGTGGTTTCGAATTCTGCGGGAATCGCATCGCCTACGTCGCCCGGGAAGACGATGGGGCGCGGCTTCGCCTGGCGACGCCGGATGGCACCACCGAGGACCTCGGTCCGTTGCCCGAACGCGTGAGATCCTTCGAGTGTTCGAGCGACCTCAGCCGCCTGGCCCTGGGGATCGCCGAACCCGCCGACTCCCTCAGGGCACGCGAGGTCGACCTGTTCGGGCCGCACGACATCAAGGACGAAGGTTGGACCAATACGCACCTGTGGGTCGCTGAGCTGAACTCGGACTCGCTCGAATTTCGTCGTGTCACTCAAGGTGATTTCACGGTGGGCAGCTACACGTTTTCTCCAGACGCAGCTCGGCTCGCCTTCGATCACGCGCCTGACCCTCGATCCAATTCCGGTTACTCGTCCGACATATCACTCGTGGACGTAGAGTCTGGTGAGCTTCGAGTCATCGCCGATAATCCAGGGTGGGATCGCGGGCCCATGTGGTCCCCCGACGGCTCGCAGATCCTGTTTGAATCGGCCCTCGACGTCGCGGTGTCGAATCTCCCGGGCGAACTGTTGATCGTTCCGGCGGACGGCGGTGAAGCACGTGTGCTGACGGACTCGCTGGCCACGGATCCCGCCGTGTTCGCCTGGAACGAACACGGGATCTGGTTCACGGCCGACGAGGGCACGCTCCGCCACGTGTATCGGCTGGATCCGGAAGAGGGGACGTTCGGCCGCATCGGCGGTCTTCCCGAGATCGTCCGGTCCGCCGCGATGGATGATGCGGGATCGACACTGGTCCTGCTGGGTGAGTCACGCTCGTCGATGGCCGAGGTGATGGTCACTTCGCTGCCGGCGACGCGCGTGCAGCAGTTGACGAACACCACGGCGCAGGTGGCCGACTGGTCCCTCGGTACGCGCGAGGTCATTCAATGGGAAGCCTCCGACGGATTGGTCATCGAAGGTGTTTTGTGGCTCCCCGATGATTTCGATCCGGCTGCGCAGCATCCCTTGATGGTCGTGGTGCACGGAGGCCCGCGTGCCGTGTCCCGTCCTACTTTCGTGGCCCGCACGCTGTACCCGGTCGAGCAATGGCTGGCCCGCGGCGCAGTCGTGCTCATGCCCAACTACCGGGGATCGGTCGGCTACGGACCGGAGTTTCGAACCGCGCACCACAGGACGCTTGGATGGGGCGACGCGATGGATGTGCTGGCCGGTGTCGACGACCTGATCGGCAAGGGCTTCATCGATCCGGATCGCGTAACGGTGATGGGCTGGAGCTATGGCGGCTTCATATCCGCCTTCCTGACCGCCACGACCGATCGGTTTGCGGCGATCTCGGTAGGGGCCGGTATTTCGGACTGGCCGACCCACTACGGGTGGGAACCGGCGAACATCACCACGAAGATCTTCTCGTTCGGTGTGTCCCCCCATGAAGACCCGGAGGCATGGGACGAGGCTTCACCCATGACCCATATCGCAGGAGCCACGACGCCGACCTTGATCCAGCACGTGGATGGTGATCCGATCGTCACCGTGTTGAATGCCTATGAGCTCTACCAGGCGCTGCTGGATCTCGGCGTGGAGTCCCGGTTCGTCGAATACTCGGGTCGCGGTCATGGTCCGAGCGGGCTCAGGCAGCGGCTCGGTGTCCTGTGGCATAATCTGGAGTGGTTCGGGCGGCACGTGTGGAACGAGGACGTGCCTCTTCCGGTGGAGCCGGCCCCTTCGACCGAGATCACGGAGTAGCATCCATGGATCTGTTGATTCGCGACGTGATGTTTCTCGACGGGTCGTTCGGACACCTCGGAATTACCGGCAACCGTATCGTTCACATCGGGACCGAACCGCCCGATGAAGAAGCGGACCGAGTAATCGACGGCACGGATCGCCTCGCCATGCCGGGCCTCGTGAACGCGCACACGCACTCGGCCATGACGTTGTTCCGCGGCTACGGTGACGACATGCCGCTGAAGCCATGGCTGGAGGAGCGCATCTGGCCGGCCGAGGCGAACCTCACCGGCGAGGACGTCTACTGGGGCACGCGCCTGGCCTGCGCCGAGATGAACCGGACCGGGACGACGCTGTTCAACGACATGTACTGGAAAGTGCCGCATGGCGTGCGGGCCATCGGCGAGGCTGGCCTTCGCGCCACCGTATCGGCGGGGCTGATCAGCGGTGGCTTCCTCGGCGACCTCAAGGGTGAGGCCGTCGAACTGATCGCGATGTACGAAGCCGGCGACTTTCCCGACCGGGTGCGACTGGCCCTTTCCCCACACGCTCCGTATACCGTCACGCCGGAAG
>JARFPW010000336.1 GCA_029288095.1 Gemmatimonadota bacterium | reverse complement strand
TCCCAATCCTGGATCAGTCGGACGTAGACGGTCGGAACGGCCATGAACAACGTAGCCTGTCCATCCGCGAATCGATCCCAGACCGTCGGAGCGTCAAACCCCGGGAGCATGTCCACCGTGGCCCCGACCCGGAGTGCGCATAGCAGAGCATTGACGATTCCGTGTGTATGATGCAGCGGCAGGACGTGGACGATACGGTCCTCCGCGCTCCAGCCCCAGGCCTCGATCAGAGCGTCCATGTTGGCCGCGAGGGCGGCGTGGGACGACACGACGCCCTTCGGCTGACCCGTCGTTCCGCTCGTATACAGAATGAGCGCGGGTCGGCCAGGCGCGATCGAGGGGAGCGGGTCACCCGCGGTCCCGCCGGCCGTAGCCACGAGATCGCGCGCCAACCGGAACGCGGCAGATCGTTCCGCCGCCAGTCGTTCCAGAGGATCCTCACCGGCGTCGTCCGACACGACCAGTGAGGCGCCGGTGTCGTCGAGCACGTAAGCGAGCTCCGGCTCGGGGTGCGACAGGCAGAGGGGCACCGCGACGCCTCCAGCGCGCCAGACACCGAGCAGCGTGGCTACATACTGGAACCCGGGCGCGATGCGAATCGCAATTCGTACTCCCTGCAAGTCGTCGACGCCCGCCGCAGCGAGCAGTCGGCGAGCCACGGTATCCGCCGCCAGGTCGAGCGTGGCGTAGGTATGCTGTGTCCGTCCTTCCACGATCGCGATCGATGGACCAGCTCCGCCGATCATCCGCTACTCCGTCGTGAGTGGTTACGCATCAGAAGCCAGTACAACCCTGCGGATACGATCGTCGCGCTGAACCAGGCCCCTTCGAACAGGAAAGCCAGCCCGGGCACTACGAGACCAAGCAAGGCGACGGCGATCCCTGCCAGCGAGGCCCACACCGCAGCCGGGTTCACGCCCGAGCCGCCGTACGCGTACTCGGAGTCCTCGGTATACAGCGCATCCACGTCCAGCCGGGTCCTCCGCACCAGCAGATAGTCACACAGAATCACTCCCCCCACGGCACCCAGCAGGCCTGAATACGAAATCAACCAGCCCTGGTAGAGGTCCAGGAGCTTCCATGGGAGGATCAGGATGCCGATCACAGCGGCAACCAGACCACCCGCCCGGAACCCGATTCGGTCGGGAGCGAGATTCGAGAAGCTGTTCGCCGGGCTCACGACGTTCGCCGCGATGTTCGTGCTCAGCGTCGCGATGACGATCGCTCCCATGGATACGATCGCCAGCAATGCGCTGTTCTGCTCCGCCGACAGGCGAGCCAGCAAATCGACGGGGTTCCAGATCGCCTCGCCGTACAGCAGCACGGTCGCACTCGTGACGGCAAGCCCGATGAACGAAAACAGAGGCATCGTCACCAGCAAGCCAAGCGCCTGTCCCTTCATCTGGTCCCGTTGCGTGAGCGCGTACCGCGTGAAGTCCGGGATGTTCAGCGACAGCGTAGCCCAGAAGCCGACCATGGCGGTGAGCCACGGCAGGAACAGCGTCAGGAAGAAAGTCGTCGGCGGCAGGGTGGGCCGGGAACCGACAAGCGCATCCGACTGGGCCAGGATGGCACCCAGACCTCCCACCCGACGCATCGCCCACGCAAGCAGCGCGAGTCCCATAATGATCAGGAACGGGGCGGCAAGCGTCTCGAGTCGCTTGATACTCTCAGTGCCGGCCCACACGAAGTACACGTTGATCAGCCAGAACAGCAGGAAGCCGAGATAGTGGGACAGCGAATACCCCATGAACGCCCAATCTCCGCCGAGTGAAGACCAGGCCGGCCACAGGACACCGAGGAGTGCGTTGATCGCCAGCCCGCCGATCCATGTCTGGATCCCGAACCATCCGCACGCCACGATCGAGCGGGCAAGCGACGGGATATGGGCACCCGTCAGGCCGAACGAAGCCCGTGCGTAGACGGGAAACGGGATCCCGTACCGCGTGCCGGCGTGTGCATTGATCAGCAGCGGGGCGAGGACGAGCACATTGCCGAGCAGGATCGCCAGGAGGCTCTGCCGCCAGCTCATGCCCGCCTGGATCATGCTGGCCGACAGCATGTAGGTCGGGATGCACACGCTCATGCCGACCCACAAGGAAGCGACATGCCAGGTATTCCACGTCCGCTTGTCGCGCGGTGTCGGCGCGAGGTCGTCGTTGATCAGGCGGCAGCCGACCGTATCACTCATGCGCGGAGGCGGTCCAGGGCGCGGGTCGTCAGCACGCCAGCCAGATGCCGGCGAAACTCGGCCGAGGCATGGATGTCTCCTGGGGGGTCGAGGTCCTCCGAGGTGAGCGCGGCGGCCTCACGAATCGACTCGGCTGTCAGGGTGCGGCCCGCAAGACAGGCCATGGCGCGTTCGGCGAGTACCGGGCCATCGCCGACGCTGAGCAGGCTGAGCCGTGCCCGCGCGACCGTGCCGTCCTCGGCCTCCTGGACGACGGCGGCAACGCCGGCGAGCGCGAAGTCGCCGTGGCGGCGTGAGACTTCCTCGAACGCACTGCGAGACCCCGCCGGGAGCGGAGGAATCTCGACCGCCGTCAGCAGCTCGTCAGGCTCGAGCGCCGTCGTGAACAGGCCGTAGTAGAACTCGTCGATCGGAACGGTACGGACCCCATCCGGGCCCTGAACATGGAGCACCGCGTCGAGAACCTGCATCACGGACGGCAGTTCAGCCGCCGGATCCGCGTGCGCCAGACTGCCGCCGACCGTGCCCCGGTTGCGGATTTGCGGGTGCGCGATCCAGGGCATGACCTCGGCCAGCAGAGGCAGGTGCTCTGCCACGAGCGAGCTGTGTTCGACCTCGCGATGCAAAGTCATCGCGCCAATGACGAGGCCGCCGTCGTCCCGGGGATGAATGCCACGCAGTTCATCCAGGCCCCCCAGATCCACGAGGACGGCAGGTTGCGCGAGACGGAAGTTCATTGCCGGAATCAGGCTCTGACCGCCGGCCAACGCCTTAGCCGCATACCCGCCCTCGGTCAGGGCCGAGATCGCCTCTTCGACAGACGCCGGGCGCACGTACTCGAAAGGAGCGGGTTTCACTGCAGCATCCGATCGACAGCCTTCAGTCCGCGCTGGCTCATCGCCTTGCCCACGGAATCGAGCAATCGTTGACCGACCGAGGCCACGCGCCCGCCGACGCCCAGGTCGGCCTTGTACACCATCAGACACTGAGCCCCGCGGTCCTCGAGGCGCACGTCCGCCCGCCCATCGACGAACCCGGCCTTCCCCTTGCCGCCCACCAGCATCGTGAAGCTCTCTGGCTCGACCAGGTCCGTCAGCTCGACCGATACCTCGAAGCGGGCCGCGGTGACCGGGCCCACGGAAACCACCATTTCCCCGGCATAGCGTGTACCCTCGACAATCTCCAGCGTCTGGGTCCCCGGCAGTGCCCTGGCCAGAATCTCGGGGTTCTGCAGACCCGCGTAGACCGTCGGTCGATCTGCGTCAAACAGGTACTCGGATTGGATGATCACGCGTCCGGATCTCCCTGCAAGAGTTCGAACAGACGATTCGGGCTGTGCGGCATTTCGAGCACCTCGGGAGCGTCGGCGCCGAGAGCGTTCTCGATCGCCTGCGCAAACAGTGCGCCTACCGGGATCGCGCCGGCTTCGCCAACGCCCTTCACACCCAGCGGATTCAGAGGCGACGGCGTCGTGATGTGCGCCGTCTCGATGTGTGGCACGTCGGTGGCGGTCGGCACGAGATAATCCATGAACGAGGCATTCATCAGCTGGGCTCCCTCGTCGAATACGAGTTCCTCGTAGAACGCGTTGCCGATGCCATGTGCCACGCCTCCGTGAATCTGCCCCTCGACGATCATCGGGTTGATGACCTTTCCGCAATCGTGCACCACCACGTACCGCAGGATGTCGACCTGGGCGGTCTCGCGATCGATCTCCAGCACGATCGCGTGCACTCCGCTGGCCGTGCTCCCGCGCTCAGGGCCGAAGTACGCCGTCGCTTCGAGGCCCGGTTCCGTGCCCGGCGTGACGGCTCCGCGGAGCGGGTTCGCGCGCGCTGCCAGGTCGCCGAGCGAGATTGTTCTGTCCGGTTCGCCGCGGACGTTTACGCAGCCACCCTCGATCTCGAGATCCGATTCGTCCGCTTCAAGCGCTTGGGCGGCGGTCGCCAGGACCTTGCCGCGAACCGCGAGGGCGGCGGCGTAGCAGGCATTGCCGGCTACGACGGCACCGCGGCTGGCAAATGTTCCCGTGCCCCAGTTGAAGTGCGATGTGTCGCCCGTGATCACGTCGACCTCCGCGGCCGAGACGCCCAGCGGTTCGGCCACGAGTTGGGCAAACGACGTGAAGTGACCCTGTCCCTGAGTGCCGACGCCGGTGGCCAGGCACACGCGCCCGTCCGTCTGGACGGTCACCCGGGCTCCCTCATACGGACCTACACCGGTTCCCTCCACGTAGGAGACTATCCCCAGGCCAACCGTGCGGCCGTTCGCCTGGTAGGCCGGCTGGAGGTCGGACTCGAATCGATCGTAATCGATCATCTCCAGCGCCTTGTCGAGCGCCGGCTCATAGTTGCCGCTGTCGTAAACGAGCGGCGCGAAATCCTGATAGAGGATCTCGTGGTCGTGCGGGAATGCGTCGGGCGGCAGAAAGTTGCGACGCCGGATCTCCGCTCGGTCCAGCCCGAGTTCCGCGGCGGCGAGATCGAGCAGGCGCTCCATCACGAATACGCCGTGCTGTCGGCCCGCGCCCCTTACGGGTGTGACGATCGGCTTGTTCGTGAACACCAGCTGGAACTCGCTCCAGTAGTTCGGCACGTCGTACGGGCCGAGAAGCGTGCACTGGCTGTTGATCGGTACAGTCAGCCCATACGGATTGTAGGCACCCGTGTCACACAAAAAGCTGTCGCGCACACCGAGAATCCGCCCGTCCGAGTCGACGGCAAGCTCTGCGTCATGAATCTGCTCACGCTCCTGCGTCGTCGCGAAGAAACTCTCCTGTCGGTCCTCGATCCACTTCAGCGGTCGCTTCAGTTGCATGGCGGCCCAGGGCAGCAGGACTTCCTCCGGGTAGAACATCATGATCTTCGGCCCGAAGCCGCCGCCGATGAACGGCGCGATCACGCGGACGTGAGTTTCCGGCAGGCCCAGCATGTGAGCGAGGCCGTTGCGGATCGGGATCGGCGCCTGCGTGGTGTCCCAGATGGTAAGTTCGGCGCACCGTTCGTCCCACTGAGCCACGATCCCGCGATTCTCCATCGGGGCTGAGGCTCCCCGGTCCATCCGGAACCGGCGTTTGACTCTCAATGCGGCATTCGCGGTCGCCGTCTCGTAGTTGCCCTTCTCCTGCACGACGTGGGCGGCCTGGTTCGAATCGAACTGGTCGTGGATCCGGGCGGCGTCTTCCGCCAGTGCCCCTTCGGTGGTGGCTACCGGGGGAAGCGGTTCGATGTCCACCTCCACGAGCGCCACGGCATCCTCCGCGATGTATCTCGATTCCGCCACGATCATCGCGATTGCCTCCCCGACGTGCCGAACCTTGTCCTTGGCCAGTGGGACCTGGGTCGCCGAGCGGAACTCGCAGCGCTCGATCGGAGGCGGCGGTACGAGCAGCGGGCCGGGCGACCAATAGTCGCCCAGATCGTCCGCGGCGTAGGCTGCGATCACACCCGGCAGAGCGAGCGCGGCCGACAGGTTCACGTCGCGCAGCAACCCGTGCGCGTAGTCGCTTCGCACGAACGCCACATGCAGCATGCCTTCAAGGTGAACGTCGTCCACGTAGAGGGCTGTGCCGGTGAGCAAGCGGTGGTCCTCGTTCCGCCGTGTTGCAGCACCGATGGCCGAGCTCCGGGTCATTTGCGCATCTGCTCGGCCGCGAGCTTCACGGCGCTGACGATGTTCTGGTAACCCGTGCATCGGCAGAGATTTCCGGAGATCGCCTCCCTGATTTCCTGCTCGTCGGGATCAGGGTGGTCCCGCAGGAACGGCAGGAGGGACGTCAGGATACCGGGGGTGCAGAATCCGCATTGCAGCCCGTGCTCTTCGTGGAACGCTGCCTGTATGGGATGAAGATCGTCGCCAGCGAGGCCTTCCACCGTAATGATCTCGCACCCTTCCGCCTGCACAGCCAGCATCAGGCACGACCTTACCGCCTCCCCATCGACGAGCACCGTGCAGGCGCCGCACACTCCGTGCTCGCACCCGACGTGCGTGCCCGTGAGATGCAAGTCGTGACGAAGGAAATCGCTCAACAACAGACGAGGCTCGACCTCGCGCTCGAACCTCGCTCCGTTGACCGATCCGCCGACGTTCACACGTTGGGCTTCGTCCAACCTCCGCTCCCGGTATCTGTCCCTATTTCAAGCCCTGAAAGCGCTCTCCAGACTAGAGAAGTCCACCCGTCCAAGGCAACCGCGGCCGGGGTCGGACCGCGACGCCCGCAGCAGCCGACGCCGGTACCGCCGCCTCACTTCCCAAGCGTTCCGTCACCCCCGATGTTGGAGGGCATGCACAGGTCCTCCCTGCTTGTCGTCAGCACGACCGATTCGTTCGCCGAGCTGTGGGGCAGCCTGGCTGAGTCGCTCGGCGCAGAGCTTGAGATCGTCGACGACCCGGCCCTCGGCTCCCCGGCCGGCCTGGCCGCGGCGATCCTCAACGTGGCGGGAGCCGAAGGCTCAGCGATCGACCTGTTGAGCGACGCGCGCGCAGCGGGTCTCGGCGCGCCTATCGTCGTTGGCGCCGCGGCCGACCACCGGGTGGCGGTCGAGGTGATGCGCAGAGGAGCGGCCGCCTACTACGCGTTACCAGAGGACGCTCCCCGTCTCGAAGCGGATCTGATACGGCGATGCGAGCAGTTTCGGGTCGGCGACGATGACGTTGAGGGCAGGCCGGGTCCGCGAGCGTCGTTCGACTTCGGAGACATCATCGGGGAAGACCCGGCCCTGCTGGAGGCGCTGGATCTAGTGGCCCGAGTCATCCCCAACGGTCGAACTACGGTCCTGATCACGGGTGAGACCGGTACGGGGAAGGAACTCATCGCCAAGGCGATCCACCGCAATGGCCCCCGTGCGGGAGCGCCATTCGTCGCCGTCAATTGCTCGGCGATCCCGGCGAACCTTCTCGAGTCCGAGTTGTTTGGACACGAAAAGGGCGCCTTTACCGGCGCGAGCTCGGCGAAGCCGGGGCTGTTCGAGCTGGCAGATCGCGGAACCCTGTTTCTCGATGAACTGTCGCTGCTTCCCGCTGAATTGCAGGGCAAGCTGCTGCGGGTCCTGGAGACACGTGAAGTCCGGCGCGTCGGCGGAGCTCGTGACAAGCCGGTGGATGTTCGGGTCCTCGCCGCGGCCAATGCGAATCTCGAGCAGATGGTCGAGAGCGGAGAGCTTCGCGAGGATCTGTATTATCGACTGGCCGTGATCCTGATCCACCTTCCGCCCCTGAGAGCTCGGGGCGATGACGTGGTGTTGTTGGCCCGCCACCTCGCTCTCTCGATCGCCGATGAATACGGCCTGGAGAGTCCCACCCTGACGGACCAGGCCCTGGCCGTACTCCGAAGCCACGCCTGGCCCGGCAATATCAGGGAACTCCGGAACGCAATCGAACGTGCTCTCCTGCTGTCGAACAAGTCCATGATCGGCACGGAGCACCTCGTGCAGGGCGGAGTTGGGCAAGCTTCGCGAGACGCCATATCGACGTCGGCCGCGGGCCTTCCGTTTCCAATGCGGTTGGCAGACCTGGAACGCGAGGCGGCCCGGCGCGCGGTCGATCTGGCTGACGGAAACAAGAGTGAAGCCGCGCGCACGCTTGGCATCACAAGAAAGCGGCTGTATAGGCTTCTGGCCGACGACGAGTAATCGCACAGCTGTATCGGATGGGTACGGCTGTGCCGGACAGACACATGCGCCAAGACGGATCAAGGCGAAAACCCGGGCTCTACACCGGGTATGCCCCTTGCTTGATAGATGGGGGTGCAGGCGCCCGTCGTAGGCGCAGAAAGAAACATCGCGAACCAGAGGACGCACCAATGGACTCATTGAGCGATCGAACGCTGAGAGATGCCCTCGGCGCAGTGTCAGCAGTGATTGTCGGGCTCGCCGTTGCGGCATGCGGTGACGACCCCGCGGGGCCTGGTGGAGGCGACGATACGACCCGGCCGCCAGCTGGACTCGTGATCCTGGTGCCCGCTGCGGGCGCGCCAGCCGTCTCGACGTTGGATACGTCCTTCGTGGCGACCAAGGGCGTGCGATCGGAAGTCCGGATCCGCTATGCCCCGGTTCCCCCGGAGGATGGCGAGGAGTTTCTGGAGCTGGATCTCGAAGACGAATCACTGCTCCGCTACCCGATCAATCATCCCAGGGCAGGCGCACTGTTCGCCCCCGGTGACACAGTTACGATCCAGATCACAATCGACCCTGCGACGCTGTCTGCCACGCTGGAACCAAGTGGATTGCAGTTCGATCCGCTGAATCCGGCCGAGTTGGAACTCAGGTACCAGAACGCCGATCCCGATTTCGACGGCGACGGCGACGACGATCCCGAACTCGAAGACGACATCGATCTGTGGCGCCAGGAGAACCCGGGCGACCCGTGGGAGCGTGTCGGGACTTTACAGGACTTCAGCCTGGATCGCGTGCGTGCGGAACTGACCGAGTTCTCTCGCTACGCTCTCGGAATCTGAGCCCAGCTCAAGACCGCTCGATGACCGACCTGGCGACGATCCGATCGACGACGGACCACCTGGTCTCGGAGGCCCGGTGGGATTCCGTGCGTGATCTGTTGGGTGAGGTATCGGCGGACGAACTGGTGCGAGGCGACCTGGCGTATCGATTCGGAGAGGCCCTGTATTTCACGGGCCGGATCGAGGAACTCAAGGCGCACTCATCGGAATACGAACGGGCAGCGCGGGCCGCCTCCGATCCGGTCGGCGTCCTGTACGCCCGTAACCTTGCTGGCATCGCCGCCTTCGAGCTCGGGTTGATGGATGAGGCCGCCTCGATTCTCGAGGGCTTGATCGATCGTGCGATGGAAGAGGACGAGCAGTCACTGATGGCCAAGGCGGCAATCAGTCTCGGCGCCGTGGCCAATTTGAGGGGCGAACCGGAGAAGGCGCTCACGTTCTATCGCCTTGCTCTTGCACCGCTGGACCGGCGATGCGATACCCGTGGCCTGGGCCAGATCCATCACAACCTCGGGATGTCCTACCGGGACATGGGCAACCTGGACGACGCCGTCGACGAGTATCGACACGCCGTTCGGATCGCCCAGAACGCCGGTCTTCAGCCTCAGGTGGCGATGTCGATCATCGGTCGTGCGGAGGTGGAGGTCTTGCGCGGGGACTTTGCGCTGGGGTTCATCCTGGCCGAGCGAGGCAGACTTCTGGCCGTCGACATTGGCGATCCGATCAGCGAGGGAACCGGATACCGCATTCGGGCGTTGGCGCGGAGCGGTGCTGGTTCTGCTGGTTCGTCCGCTGTCGTCGATGAAGATGAACTCGACGCTGCGGAGGCTGACCTGGCTAAGGCGGGGGAACTCGCCGACAGCTCCGGCAGCGCACTGCTTCAGGCGGAGGTATGGCGTGACCTGGGCCGCTTGCACCGCAGACGCGGACGCCTGACGGAGGCGCGGGTCGACCTGGGACGAGCAGGTGAAGCACTGCTGGCACTGGGCGCCGTGGCATCAGCAGCAGAAGTCGCCCGGGAACTCGAGGTCATCGCCGACCACTGATGGTGCGGATCCGCACGATACTATCGTGTCCGCAAGCAACCCACCTGTTTCGAAACGACCCACATCAGTTCTCCTCCACCGCGAAGCATTTCAATTCTGCAATGCAATATTTTACATATGGTTAGAGCCGTCCGGGCACGCCTGGCCTCGATCGGCACCGGCCTTGCCTTTACGAGGGCCACAAGACAACGGCGTTCCCCTCGGAACCACGGGTTCCGGCAACTCAGGAGCAAGAAGATGAACATCGAGTTT
>JARFPW010000333.1 GCA_029288095.1 Gemmatimonadota bacterium | reverse complement strand
ATGCGGCACAAGCTCATCTTCTCGTCGGCTCGGAGCCACCAGCCGGCCGTGCTGGCGATCGACGAGCGGATGGTCGGCCTGGATCCGCGCTCGGCGCGCCTGCTCAAAGATCTGCTCCGATCGTATGCCGACGGCGGAGGGACCGTGCTCGTGTCGACCCATACGCTGGAGCTCGCCGAGACCCTGTGTGATCGTCTGGCCGTTATCGACCACGGGCAGGTCGTCGCCGGCGGGACGATGGAGGATCTGAGACGCGCCGCCGCCACGGAGGACGCCGGTTTGGAGGAAGTGTTCCTGCGGATCACCCGGGGGGCATCGGACGCGGAGATCGACCGGGTGCTCGATACGTGAAACCGGGAGTGCTTGCCGAATTAGCTGTCTTGCTGCGACCCAAGCTGCTGGCGGCACGACGCCGCCGGGGAACGAAGGGCCGGTTCGGGCGTCTGCTCGTACTTGTCGGAGTCGGCGCCGCGGCGTGGCCGTTCATCTACCTGGCCATCGCACGCCTGCTCTCAACACTGCGGGGCGTAGAGGAAATCGGCCCGCTGCTCGCCGCCCGGCTGCTCGGGCTCGGCCTGCTGCTGTTTCTCGGAATCCTCCTTCTGTCGAACCTGATCGCATCGTTGTCGAGTTTTTTTCTCGCACGAGATCTGCCGACGGTTCGTTCCGCACCCGTGGACTGGCTTAGCCTCTACACGGCGCGCCTGCTCGAGACGACAGCGAGTTCATCCTGGATGGTGGTGCTGATCCTCGTGCCGGTGCTGGCGGCCTTTGGGCGTGTCTACGGCGGCGGACTCGCCTTCCTCGCGGTGGTCGTCTTGACGCTGATTCCATTCCTGATCATCCCGGCGGCCATCGGCAGCGCCGTTACGCTGGTGCTCGTCCGCGTGTTTCCGGCTCGCCGTTCACGCGATATCCTCGCGGTGACGGGTCTCGCGGCGGCCGCCTTGCTCGTGCTGGTGTTGCGAACCCTCCGTCCCGAGCGACTCGTGAATCCGGAGACCTTCCGCAACCTCGTGGATTTTCTGGCGGCGCTGCAGGGGCCAGCGACTCCATGGCTCCCGTCAGGGTGGGGCGCGGACGCGATGATGGGAAGTCTGTCGGGCTCGTTCGACCCGTATCACCTGCTTCTACTCTGGAGCACCGCGGCCGCCGCGTTCGTCCTCGGCGCCGCCTTCCACTACCGCCTGTACGCTTCCTGCTTCACGAAGGCGCAAGAGGGCAACGAGAACGTGATCCGTCGACATGTCGCATGGCTGTGGCTCGAACGCGCCCTCGGCGGATTCGACATCCAGCGGCGAGAACTCATGGTGAAGGACGTACGGATCTTCTTTCGGGATCCCACGCAGTGGTCGCAGTTGATCATCCTGGCGGTGCTCGTCGTGGTGTACGTCTACAACATGCGGGTCCTGCCACTCAGCACGGGAACGATGATCACCCGTTATCTCGTAACCATGGTCGTCTTTCTGAACCTGGCGCTCACCGGCTTCGTGCTCGCGGCGATTGCCGCCCGATTCGTGTTTCCGATGATCAGCCTGGAGGGTCGCACGCTGTGGCTGTTGCGGTCAGCGCCCGTGGATGCCGGGACGTTGTTGGGATCCAAGTTCCGAATCGGCGTAGTTCCGCTGACCGGTTTGGCGCTCCTGCTCAGCGGGACCACCGGGATCCTGCTGGGTGCGCCCGGGGGCCTGTTCATGCTGAACCTGCTGGCGATCATCGGGTTGGGATGCGCCTTCACGGCACAGGCGCTGGCGTGGGGCGTTCTCTATCCGCAGTTCGAGTCAGAGAACGCAGCGCAGATCCCCACCTCGCTCGGAGGACTGCTGTTCATGCTGGGAGCGCTCGTTACGCTGGGCCTGGTTACGTTCGCCCAGATCTGGTCCCTGCGCGGGTTCATCGTGAGCGGACTTCCGGGGCGGGAGCCTAGATCCGCGTTGCCTGCTGAATTGTGGCTGGCGGCAGGTCTGACGGCGGTGTTGTGTATCGCGGCGACCGTGATCCCTTACCGGCTGGCTGTCGCCAGGCTCTCCAGCATCGGACGGTGGTCGGCCGGGAGCTGACGCGGTTACCGCGTGGACAGCGCCCGTGCCGTGGCCATTCTGAATTCACGCAGCCTCTGGTGGGCCTCTCGCATCTCGCTGTCGGTGAACAACCCTTCCTGCTGCGCAAGAAGCAACTCCTCGCGCTGATCCTCCGTCAGCATGCCCAGATCGACCGCGATGGCGGCGAACCGTTCGTCGGGTTGATTTCGCTGCTCGACCAGGACATGCGCCACCTGCGCCGGGGTCAGCAGATTCCGAATGAGCGCGACCGTCCCGAGAGCGAAGTGCCGCGGCGTCGGGATCTGCCGCTCTGCAGCAGCAGGGTCTCCACCGTTTCCACCCGGTGCTGCCGTTTGGTCTCCGCCGATTGATCCGGTGGTCGCATCCGGGCTCGGACGCCCAGTTCGCTCGCCACGCTCCAGAACGTTGGGGTCGACCAGCAGCTGGAGGAACTTCCACTGGGCATCGAGGCGCGTTCGATTCTGCGCCTGGCCTTCAAGGATGTACCGGATGCTCACTAAATGCAGAGTGTACAGGCCCAGGACGGCCGCCGAGAGACCCAGCGTCCGCTCGCTGCCAAACCATCCCCACAGCGCCAGCACGACCGTGGCGACCGCCATGCCGCCGATGAATTGGATGCTGAACTGCCGGCTACCTAAACGACTCTCCACTCCGAGCGGTCCTCCGGTATCGGTCGAGGTAGATCACGACGCGCGATTTCGCGTGATCGTAGTGCACCTCGCGTGCCACGGAATCAGCGACCGCGCCAGATCCTCCAGCTATCGAGAACCTCAGAGCCACGAACGACTTGGAACTCGTCAAAACACGCGACGGAAAGGCAGGAATGGTTCGGGAGTATGCGCACGCGCTCGCCAATTGCCATTGCCTGGTCCACACGGCCGTGTTCCTGACTCAGCGAGACAATTCGTGCATTATGCCGGAGCCCGCCGTCTGGAGCACCATCGTACAGGCGCCCGAACGATGGTCCAGGCGCGTGGGCCGGCCCTCGATCTACGGAGAGCGCCAGAGCTCCCGCATCGACCACAGACTGCCGCCGCTCCTCACTGGACGAGATCACGGACGCCAGCACAGTCGCGGCGGCATCCGCGGGAGAGCAGGCGCCGAGTGCCACCTGCGTGTAATCGTACAACGCGTAGTTGCCCGGTCGAACCTCAGTGATTCCATCAAGGTGCGCCACGTGCGCCATGGTGGGCGTCGATCCCGTGCTCAGTGCGGGCACTTGAATCCCCTGGCGGGCCAGGCGCTGCGCCGCATCAACCATACGGCTGCGCTCGGACTCGGCTATTCTCCGGATCTCGTGGGGCGATCGAGCGTGATACGCGTTACCCGAATGGGAGAGAAGTCCCGCGAAT
Source organism: Gemmatimonadota bacterium (assembly GCA_029288095.1). Taxonomy (GTDB): domain Bacteria; phylum Gemmatimonadota; class Gemmatimonadetes; order Palauibacterales; family Palauibacteraceae; genus JARFPW01. The sequence continues at coordinate 633 of JARFPW010000333.1, read as the reverse complement.
TCGAGGTTGGGCGACTTCTCCACGCGGGCTGCCAGTGGCTCGATTGAACTGGAGTCCCACCTCAGCCCCGCGCGTCCGTAACCACAGTCCGTCTTGATCCACACACGGACGGTTGCCCCGCAGTCCTCCAGAGCCGCTACCGGCGGTTCGGAGTCGACGACAACGCCGAGAGCCAGGCGGTCACCCAGTTCGGCAACATCCCGCGCTCGCGCAGGCGCCATGGGAAACGCCCATGTGATGTCCTCGAAGCCGTGTTCGGCGAAGACATTCGCCTCGTAGAGGGTCGAAACGGTTATCCCCTGGGCCCCCAGTTCGCGCTGGGCCATGCCGATTTCGACGCATTTATGAGTCTTCATGTGGGGGCGCAATGCTACCCCGAATTCCGTGCCCCGGGCCTGCATTGCGCGCAGATTCCGCTCGAGTACGTCGAGATCCAGCAGGAGAGCGGGGGTCGGCAGATCATAGATTGTGCCCATGCCGGCCACATTCGCTCTTATCCGCCACCTCCGTCAAGCACTTGCGTATAGAGCAGTCGGTGTGTGACCGTTTGAGGGTCTCCGTCGTCTTATGGTCGGCTGTGGAACCCCTCTCGGGAGGCGCATGAATCGTCGGAATGCCGATTCGCGGTTGGAT
>JARFPW010000268.1 GCA_029288095.1 Gemmatimonadota bacterium | reverse complement strand
GCTGGCTAGCGGCACGACGATGGGATCCTCCCAGGCTGACCTGTATCGGATCGCCGCCGGGATCACCGAGGCGGAAGGCGAGCAGCAGGCCGTGGCCCGCCTCGAGTCGCTGACGGACGCCTACGTGGGGGACATCCGCCGCCTGATGTGGATCCTGATGGCGGCTGTCGCTTTCGTCCTCCTGATCGCGTGCGCCAACGTGGCCAGCCTGCTCCTGGCGCGCGGCGAGAGCCGGCGGCGCGAGACGGCCCTGCGAACGGCCCTCGGCGCCGGACAGGGTCGAATGGTCCGCCAGTTCATGACCGAATCCGTGGTCCTCGGGCTCACTGGGGGCGTTCTGGGGCTCGCCCTGGCATGGATTGGCATCCGCCTCCTGGTACCGATGCTGCCGGCGGACATCCCGAGCGTCATGCAAGGGAACATCGGGATGGATCTGAACGTCCTCCTGTTCACTTTCGCGGCAGCCGCGCTCGCCGGGCTCCTGTTCGGCCTGGCACCTGCGATCAGGGCTGCGAAGCCCGACCTGAACGTCGAGCTGAAGGAAGGAAGCCGGGGATCGGTCGGGAAAGGACGACAGCGTCTCCGCTCGGGGCTGGTGATCGCCGAGGTGGCCCTCTCACTGGTCCTGCTGATCGGAGCCGGCCTGATGATCCAGAGCCTCGGTCAGCTGCAGAAGGTGGACAAGGGGTTCGAGCCGGAGAACGTGTTCACCGCCCGGGTCCAGCTTCCGCGCATTCGCTACGACGACCGGGTTGCGGCGTGGGGTTTCTTCCAGGAGTTCATCGAGCGGGTCGAGGCCCTGCCAGGAGCCACGTCGGCCTCCCTGTCGCAGATCGTCCCGCTGCAGGGCAACAGCTGGGAGAATTTCATCTTCCCCGAGGGCGTGGAGTTCGAGCAGGAAAACGGTCGGTCCGTTCTGTATCACATGATCACTCCCGGCCACTTCGAGACGCTCGGCATCTCGATTCTGCGCGGGCGCGGATTCAACCTGGCCGACCGCGAGGGAGGGGAGCGCGTGATCGTGGTGGACGAGCGCATGGCCGAGCAGTTCTGGCCGGGAGAGGACGCGATCGGAAAGCGCGTGACCTACGAGACGGAAGAAGTCCCCGATGACTTCGAGGGTGACGCTCCGCGACTGTGGCGCACCGTGATCGGGGTCGCCAGGAACACCCGGCACTACGAGCTCGAGAGTCCCTCGCGAGTTCAGATGTACGTGCCGATTCAGCAGAGCGGCCGCGGATGGAGCACGTCCATGTACGTTCTGGTGAAGACACCGGGAGATCCGCTCGGGATGACGGATCTGGTGCGACGCGAGCTCGAGTCGATGGACCCTGACGTTCCGCTCACGGACATCGAGACGATGGAAGGCTACGTGGACCAGGCGCTCGCCGGTAGCCGGGCCATGGGTCGCCTGCTCACCGTATTCAGTGCCGTGGCCCTGTTCCTTTCGGCGATCGGCATCTTCGGCGTGATGTCGTTCTCGGTCGTGCAGCGCCTGCGGGAGATCGGCATCCGGATGGCGCTCGGGGCGAAGGCTGGCGACGTGGTCCGCATGGTATCCCGGCAGGGCCTCTCCCTGACCCTGATCGGCGTCGGGGTCGGACTCGTGGCCGCATTCGGCCTGACCCGTCTCATGGCCAGCATCCTGTACGGCGTGAGCCCGGCGGATCCGGTCACGTATGCCGGATTTGCCCTGTTCCTAGTGGCCGTGTCTCTCGTAGCGGCGTGGCTACCGGCGCGGCGGGCGACGCGTGTGGACCCGGTGATCGTGTTGCGCGAAGAATAGGCGGGAGTAAGATCCCGCTCAGTTGATTCACTACGAACCGTCTCCGGGAGTATTCGCGTGCGCCTTACCGATCGGCGACAGGTCCGTCGCCTCCAGGAGGGTCTCAAGCTCCTGTGGGAGAGCGACGAGAGGCGGATACGCCGCAAGTTCCGGCAGGCATTCGGACGTGAGCCAGACCTGGCGTCGCCGAAGACCTTCAACGAGAAGATCCTGTGGCTCAATCTGAACGACCGTCGACCGGTCAAGACGGTCTGCGCGGACAAGTATGCCGTCCGAGATTGGGTGAGCGAGCGGATTGGAGACCACTACCTCATCCCCCTGGTCGGAGTGTACGAAGACGCCCGGGACATCGACCTGGACAGCTTGCCCGACGGTTTCGTAGTTAAAGCAACTCATGGGAGCGGCTGGAACCTGATCGTGCACGATAAGCGGCAGCTCGACTGGCAGGCGGCGACGCACAGGCTCAACGGCTGGCTGGCCTCGAGCTATTTTCCGTATCTGCGGGAGTGGCAGTACCGCGATATCCCGCCGCGTCTGGTGGTGGAGGAGCTGATGCTAGACGATCGCGGCAGGATCCCATCGGATTTCAAGCTGTTATGTCTGACGGGCGCTGAGACTCAGACCATCATCGTCGAGGTGGACCTGGACCGGCATACGAATCACTGCCGCAATCTGTATGACCTCGACTGGAATCGACTGCCCTTTGACCTGAACTATCCTGCTTCGGACGAGCACGTTCCCCGCCCGGATCGGCTCGACGAAATGGTCGAGGTCGCAAAGGGTCTTTCTTTTGGTTTTCCCTTCGTGCGCGTGGACCTGTACAGCACGGCGAATGGACTGCGCTTTGGAGAGCTGACGCTCACTCCCGACGGAGGCGGCGGTCGGTTCGAGCCGCCGGAATGGGACCGACGCCTCGGCGACCTGATCGAGCTGCCAGTGGTAGGTTAGCCAGCCGGAGGCGCCGCCGGCTCGCCTTGGCCCTCTGCCTCCTCCGGGATCGCCTTCAGATCCGAGCCCGAAATGCTCACC
>JARFPW010000264.1 GCA_029288095.1 Gemmatimonadota bacterium | reverse complement strand
GACAAAGGCTGGACGTACGGAGCGCGCACGATGTTCGTCCGCCGGCGCGCGCCCGGGCCCTTCCTGCTGCGAACGGCCGTGGATACGGAGGTGACGGTGGGTGCGTTCGAGCAGATTCGTAAGGAATTCGAGGCGATGCGTGCTTCGGAGCCTACCGAAGAGGAACTAGCGTTGGCGCGCAACGCCCTGACCCTGGTCCTGCCCCTGCAATTCGAGGTGAAGGGCCAGATCACGGGCCGTCGCGTGGAGGCCATAAGTTACGGATTAGCCGACGACTATTGGCGGACCTTCGCGGAGGAAGTACGGGCCGTCACGCCAGACGATGTTCTCGAGGCGGCGCGCCGGTACCTCAGCCCGGATGGCTTGGTCCTGCTCGCGGTTGGCGACGTCGCCCGGTTTGCCGCGGATCTGGAGGAGTTCGGCTCCGTCGAGGTGTCGTCGGCCGAGCCCGCCGTGGAAGCACCGGGGGCATGAGCGAGTCGCACGATCCCGAGTCGGTTGCCAGCCGGCCCGTATACCGCGGCTCGTTTCTCGAGGTGCGCGTGGATACCGTCCGATGCCCGCACGGCAGCCCCGGCGACCGGGAGATCGTGCGCCACCGCGGTGCGGCGGCGGCGCTTCCACGGCTCCAGGCCGGCGAACGGACGGCCGGCGGAACCGGACCCGCCGTCGTGCTGTTACGTCAGTACAGGTATGCGGTGGGGGGGTGGATGTGGGAGGTGCCGGCCGGGAAGCTCGATGAAGACGAGCAACCCGAGGTGTGTGCCCGACGCGAACTCCGCGAAGAGGCAGGCATCATCGCCGACGTCGTCCGGCCGCTGACGTGCCTGTTGACGACACCGGGGTTCACCGACGAGCGGATTCATCTGTTCGTAGCCACGGGTCTCCGGTTCGTGGAACCCGAGAGAGAGCCCCAGGAGTTTATGGAGACGCACGTCCTGGATCTCGATTCGGCCCTCGAAATGGTGGATCGGGGGGAAATAGCGGACGGAAAGACGGTCGCGGCGCTGCTACTGGCGGTCCGGGCGAACGAGCCGGGCGACAACGAGACCGATTGAGGACAGAGTCAACCCTGTGCGCAGTTCCGGTGTCCAACTACATTGGGATGCCGTGGGGCGGAGGTGCGGTGGTATGCCGGGCTTCAGGAAGCCCGGAACTTAGGAGCGTATCCATGGCGAAGGTTCGACTGCGGCAAACACAGGCTCCTGTCGAGAAGATCAAGCGATCGGAGCTCAAGGAGTATGACGACGCGGCACTCGTCGCGGCGTATCTGGCAGGTACACGTCCGGCATTTCAGGAACTCGCCGAGCGGTACCACACGCGTCTGTTGAACTTCATCTATCGGACGATCGGGGATCGTGATCGGGCGGAAGATCTCGTCCAGGAGACGTTCGTTCGCGTGTACCGGCATCTTCACCGGTTCGACCCGACGAAGAAGTTCTCCACCTGGATCTATACGATCGCCAGCAATCTGGCGAAGAACGAACTGCGCAATCGGTCGCGGAATCCGATGGTTCTGTTCCAGGCGATCAAGAAGAACTGGGAAGCCGACCATCGTCCTCTACAGTGGGAGGACTCGACGTTTTCCCCGGACGATCTCTACCGAAAGCGGCATCTCCGCGAACAGGTCGAGAAGGCCGTGGCTGAGCTGCCCGAGCATCATCGAGTCGTATTCGTGCTCCGTGAGATGGAGGGCAAGACCTACGAGGAGATCTCCGAGATCACTGGTGTGACGCTGGGCACGGTGAAGTCGCGTCTCAACCGGGCGCGGAACCGGTTTGCCCAGATCGTCAGCCCGATGCTGGAATAGGACGAACTCTGGACCTTGGCCATGTGAAAATGGCGGCCTGCGGGCCGCCATTTTCTTTGTCCGCTAGCGATCGATCAGTGGCGGAACTCGGATCTCCGGGGGGCGTAATAGCATGTCGCGAGAGGATTCGGCGTTGCTGTGCGAACACCGAGACGCCAATCGAACACGAGACGCGAAGCAGAAGACTATGCAGTGCAAGACAGTTCTCGACGGATACACCGACAATCGGGATGGGCTCCTCAGCCTGGCCCGGGAGGCCGAGTTCCGCGAGCAAATCCGGCGCAGCCCCGACTGCGGTCGTTACGATCGCGTCATGCTCAGTGGGCTCGAGCTTCTCCACGAGCTGCCCGAACCGGAGTCGTCGGACGATTTCATGTCCCGCCTTCAGCACCGGGTGTACAACGTGGATCGAGGCGTGGTCGATCGCGACTCGAACCGGCTCCTCGGAAGTGCTGCCCTGATCGGCGTGGCTACCGTAGGAGTCCTGGCTTTGTTCTGGCTCCCGTTCGCGGCTAGTGTGCCCGTTGAGTGGGAACTCGCTCCGGTTGCCGCGGAAAAGCCATCCGGTCACCTTGTGTCCGGTACGGATCATACGCCGTCACTCCTCAGTCCCGGTCCCTTCGTGGTGCCCGTGAGTCTGCTGGATGAGCGGGCCCCCGAATCGTTTCTGGACGGCGAGCTCGAATGGCTTCCACGAAAACAGCCTGGTCCGAGAGCCTTTCTGATGGCGGATCTGCGTTAGCCCCTCCTTGCCCTGAACGGCCGTCATGAGCCTGTCAGCGGACCAGCAGTTGGACCGTGTCATCGACAGCGGCAGCCTCTCCGGTGCGTTCTTCCTGCATGGGGAGGCTTCCCGCCTGCGTGACGAGGCTGCCCGACGCCTGGCCGACGCCGCCCTTGATCCGCCCACACGTGACTTCAATCTGGATGTGTTTCGCGGCGGCGACGTGACGCCCGAGGCAATCGCCTCTTCGTTGGCCATGCCGCCCGTGATGGCCCCGCGACGCGTCGTAGTGCTGTACGATGCCGAACGGCTGACGCCGACGGCCTGTTCCGTGGTCGAGTCCGCGATTACCAAGTTGCCCGGCGACGTCACCTTCATCGTTACGGCAACCATCCCCCAACGTTCGAAGAAGGCGTTCTACAAACGGCTCAGGGACGGCGCCACTTCGCTCGAGTGGAAGGCGCCCCGACACGCCGAGATCCCGGGCTGGCTGATCGAACGGGCACCGGAGAGGTTCGGCGTCGCCATCGCTCCCGATGCCGCGCGAGCCCTGGCCGGAGCCGTGGGCGCCGATCTCGGGCTGCTGGAGGCTGAACTCGAGAAACTCGCGGGTGCGGCGCAGGGCGACCGCATCGGAATCGAGCTGGTTACCTCTCTGGTTCCCAATGTTCGAGAGGTGAATCGGTGGGAGTGGGTCGACGACGTCGCCGCCCGGCGGTACGCGAAGGCGCGCCGCCCGCTCACCACGTTGCTCGCCGCGCCCGGTGAGAGTGCAGTCGGGCTGCTGATTGCACTCATAGAGCACCACTTGCTGCTCGGCATCGCCGTCGAAGGAGGCGCTGGCCTGGTCGGCCGCACCCTCGACCGGATCAGAAAACCGTACCTGAAATTCAAGGCCCGCACGCTTGCGGAACAGGCGCGCGGCTGGACGATTCCGGAAATCGATTCGGCTCTACGGAGCCTGCTGGCAGCCGACCGGAGAGCGAAGACGGGTGCCTCTGATCGTGAGTGTCTGGAGGAATTGCTGCTCAGCCTGGAGATCGAGCATCGGCGTCGGGACTGCGCATGAGCGTCATACGGTCGGGTCTGATCTTTGCACTCGCCCTGCTCCTGTTCGGAGTGGGCAGCGCGCCAGCACAGAGTTCGGAGCTCGACGCCATCGAAGCGGCCGCGGATCGCGGAGACGTGAGTGCGGCAAGGGCCGATCTCGAGCAGTGGCTGGCAGCTCACCAGACAACTTCCGCGCGCGGCGAACTCACGCGTGCCCGTTTTCTCCGAGGTCGTCTGATGAGTGACGCGGATTCGGCGGAGGTGGAGTATCTGCGAGCGGCCATCGATGGAGACGGACCGTTCGCAGCCACGGCTCGCCTGCGCCTGGGCCAGCTTCAGTTGGCGAAGGGCGATCTCCGGCGGGCGGCCGAGCACCTGGCCCAGCTTCGAGCCGACGACCCTGGTGGCGCGCTGCTTGGAGTATCCTGGGTCTGGACGGCCCGGGTGGCCGAATCGGCGGGAGATGCAGCCACGGCCTGCGAAGCGTGGGCAGCGGCACGTGCTTCCCTCGACCCTGCGCATCCGGCACGGGTGGAGGCCGAGCAGAGCCGCTCGCGCTGCGAAGAGGCGGAGCGCCAGCCCGGGGAGGTCGTGACCTTTACCGTTCAGTTGGGCGCCTTCGGCACTGAAGAGGCTGCCGTTCGCCTGCGGGATGGCGCGGCGGACATCGGCGTCGCGGTACGGGTGGATGCTCCGGCCGGCGGCGTGCACGTATATCGCGTCCGCGCCGGCCGATTCGGCTCACGCGAGGCGGCAGATATGCTGGCTCGCCGGTTCCGGACCCAAGGGTTCGACGCGATCGTCGTACCGGAGGAGCCGTGAGCCAGGCCGCGACGCACACCCCCCAAATCCAGCAGTACCAGGACATCAAGGCGCAACACCCCGAAACCAACCAATTACTATCTCAAATAAACCAAACCGAACCCACGACAC
>JARFPW010000245.1 GCA_029288095.1 Gemmatimonadota bacterium | reverse complement strand
ATTGCAGTCTCGTGGGCTCGGAGATGTGTATAAGAGACAGGGCCGCACCCGTTGTTCGCCGCGTTCGTCGGCGCCGCGGTCGAGCGGCGAGATGGCCGCGACGCGACGACAGGCGATGGCGGTAGCGTCGCCGAAACCGAGCGCCAGCCGGCAAGCACTCCATGAACGGGAGCGCACCTGTGTTCGCAAGGGATCGGTTCCTGTTGATCGCGGGTCCGTGTGTCCTGGAGGACTCGTCCCTCAACCTGTCTGTCGCGCGCCACCTGAAGCAGGTGGCCGACGCGACCGGCGTCGCTGCGGTGTATAAGGCGTCATTCGACAAGGCAAATCGTACGAGCCTCTCGGCACCCAGGGGGCCCGGTCTCGAGGCGGGCGTTGCCGAGTTGGCCAGGATACGAGAGGAGACCGGACTCCCGGTGCTGACGGACGTCCATGAGACGTACCAGGTGGAGAGGCTCTCCGGAGTCGTCGACGCGCTTCAGATTCCAGCGTTTCTCTGTCGCCAGACTGATCTTCTGACAGCCGCGGGCGGGAGCGGACTGTCGATCAACGTCAAGAAGGGGCAGTGGATGGCCCCGGAAGAGATGCGGCATCCAGTGGAGAAGGTGAAAGCGGGCGGCGCAGTCGACGTAGCAGTGACCGAACGTGGTACCTCCTTCGGCTACGGACGCTGGGTCGTCGATATGCGCGGATTCGAGATAATGCGGGAAGCTTGCTCCTGTCCGGTCCTGTTCGACGCCACGCACTCCGTGCAGTTGCCGGCAGCAGGTGTGGATGGACTATCGAGCGGCGGAGAACCGGGTCACATAGGGACCCTGGCACGGGCGGCAGTTGCCGCTGGAGCGAGCGGTCTGTTTCTCGAAATTCATCCGGATCCGGGATCTGCCCCGTCCGACGGCGCGAACATGCTTCCCCTCGAGTCCCTCGAACCGTTGCTCGAAGGTGTCCTGCGCGTGAAGCAGGCGGTCGGAAACGGATCGCCACCATGAGCGGGAGATCGCAGCTTGCCCCGGAGCTTGCGCAGCGCATCCGGGTAGTCGTGCTGGATGCGGACGGTGTTCTGACGAACGGTGGTATCTACGTGGCCGATGGCGACGGGACTCCGTTCGAGGCACGCAAGTTTCACGTGCGGGATGGAGTGGGCTTATTGATGCTGCGTCGGGCCGGGCTAACGGTCGCGATCGTATCCGGAAAGCTGTCGCCCGCCGTACGGGCACGAGCCGAAGATCTCGGGATCGACGAATTGCACCAGGTAGACCCTCACGACAAGCTGTCGACCGTTGCGGGCGTCCTGGAGCGTGCCGGTGCCGCGTGGGACGAGGCGGCGTTTGTAGGAGACGATCTGGCCGATCTACCGGTGCTGCGCACGGTCGGTCTTCCGGCAGCCGTGCCGCAAGCGGCGCTCGAGGTGCGGGAAGAGGCCTCCTGGATCGCATCCACCGCGGGCGGCGACGGTGCGGTTCGGGAGTTCGCGGAGGCGCTGCTGAGGGCTCGTGGTGATTGGACGGATCTTGTGGAGGCCTTCGTCGACGACTGCTTTGATCGCTGGGACGGGTCGCCGCGTGGTTGAGGAAGCAGGCAGCGACGCCAGGATCCTAGGCCGGGCTCGGGATGTACTGCGGATCGAGAGTGAGAGCGTCGCCGACCTCGAACGCCGCCTCGGTGAGGAATTCGTGGCGGCGGTGCGCCTGATCTTTGGTCTTACCGGACGCCTGGTGGTCACTGGCATGGGAAAATCGGGAGTCGTGGCCCGGAAACTGGCGTCCACGTTTTCATCCACCGGGACCCCCGCCGTGTTCCTTCACCCGGCCGAGGGCATCCACGGTGATCTCGGTATGCTGGTCGCGGGCGACGGGCTGTTGATGATCTCCAAGAGTGGCGAATCGGATGAGATCGCGGGTCTGATGCCGACGGTCCGCAGGCTCGATCTGCCGATCATCGTGATGACTTCGGGCCGTGCGTCAAACCTGGCCCGACAGGCGGACATCGTACTCGATACGAGTGTCGAAGTGGAGGCGTGTCCGCTGGACCTCGCTCCCACCGCCAGCAGCACAGCCTCGCTCGCGATGGGCGACGCGCTCGCGATGGCTCTGTCCGATCTGAGGGAGTTCACGGCGGAAGATTTCGCGCGCCTCCATCCCGGCGGGGAGTTGGGTCGTCGCCTGACATGGTTGGTCCGCGACGTCATGGTGAGCGGGGAGGGCTCGGTTCCCCAGCTCGCCCCCGACGACCGACTCGATGTGGCGACCCACGCGATCGCCCATCAGAGAGGCACGGTTCCCGTCGTCAACTCTGACGCCCGGATCGTCGGTATTCTGACCGCGGGCGATCTGACTCGATTCGCGGCGGCTCACCCGGATTTCCTCTCACGTCGCGTGGACGAGGCAATGAATCCGACTCCCTACACGGTACCGCCGGACGCGCTGGCCACCGACGCGGCGGCCCGTTTGCGCGAGCACGGGATCATGGCCCTGCCGGTCGTCTCTTCGGGTGGGGAACTCCTGGGAATCGTGCATCTTCACGATCTCTTGCGGGCGGGCATCGCATGACCGGGTTGAGCGGCCGGGTGGGAACGCGCTGGGCACTGGTGGCGCTTGCGGCCCTGTCCGTGGCGTGCGCTGAGGACCCGACGGCTACGGGAGACGCCCCGTCGATATTCGCGAGCGGAGCGGACCAGGTGATGCTGGGCATCGAGCATTTCATGACGGTCGACGGCGTGCGTCGAGGTAAGCTGGTCGCTGACACGGCGTATACGTACGAGGATGCGTCCCGAGTGGATTTGAGAGCCCTGCGCATACAGTTCTTCGACGATACGGGTGCTGACCGGGGTCTTCTGACGTCCCGTCTGGGCGAGTACGATCTGGAGTCGGGTGACATGATCGTGCACGAGAACGTCGTGCTCGACGGCAGCATGGGGGGCGGCGGCCCCGCGCGTCTCGAGACGGACTCCCTGGCTTTCGAGGCGGCGACCAACCGTCTGACCACCGACGCCAGCTGGGTTCTCACCCACGGGGACGGAACCGTCGAGCGCGGGGTCGGGCTCGTTACAGACCCCGGCCTGGAGAACATCGAGACGAGCGACTGGAGCGTGTCGACCCCTGACGTCGAGGTCCCCCGATGAGGCTCATGTCGGACCCGAGGTGGCTGGTCACCGCGGCGTGTATTCTGGTCGCCATGCCGCGCCCGGCAGTTGCGCAGGGCTCGCGATGCGTACTCAGGATCCAGGCGCCGAGCAGGAACTCGGTCGGTGTTCCCGGCAGCCTGGGCGAGTACACGACCTTTCTCTGTGGCGGTACAGTAACCCTGCGTTGCGGAGACGCCTTGATGACCGGGGACAGCGCGGTCCCCTTCGAGACGGAAGAGCGCGCCGAGATGGTCGGCAACGTCGTGTACCGGGACACGACGCGCACGCTCGAAGCTGATCGCCTGACATACCTGGAACCCAGCGATCAGGTTATCTC
>JARFPW010000207.1 GCA_029288095.1 Gemmatimonadota bacterium | reverse complement strand
GATCCTTCCGACCGAAGTCATCGTGTTCTTCTACCCGGCGACTCCCGAACAGGTGATCAACGCTTGTTTCGCCGCCGGATTCGAGCGGGTGTATTTCGAGACTGTCGGAGACGAGCTCGTCGCCGGGGAGTATCTGAGCATATGGCGCGCCGGTGATCGTCGGTCGTGGCTCCGCTCCACGAGCCCCATCGTCGTCAATTACTGCCGCACGCGTCTCCCGGAGCTGCTGCCGTTCCTGGCGCCGATCGTCACGCCGGCCGTTGCGCTCGCCCGCTACATCCGGCGGGTCGAGCCGACGGAGCTCGACGTCATCTACGCCGGTGTAGGCGCACCCGGTGTCAACGGCGACGAGTCAGCCATCGACATCTGCGTTTCCCTGGATGAACTCGAAGAGCTCCTTGAGCTCTCGGGCGCCGCTCCGCTCGGTCAGCCGATGAACGTGTCTCGGTTACCGCCGGAGCGCCGCCGCCATCTGTCGCTGGCCGGCGGATTGCCCCGCCAGATGCTCGAGGAACAGAAGCAGACGTCGAAACGCTTCAAGAAGGAGCGCGGACTCGACACGCTGCCCGCTGTGGCCCGAGCCGTGATCGGCGACGAGGCGCCGCTTGGGTTCGTGGACGTCCTGCCGTTCGAGGGCGGTCTCGGACATCCGGGATTCGGACCCGTGGAGGATCTGTTCTGGAGGAAGGACATCGCGGGTCTCGTGGAGCCACCTCGCGCCGCCACGCCGGTCGTGCAGCCAATTCACATCGACCTCAACGTCCGCTACGAACCGCGGCACGACGTGATGGCCGACGTGGATCCGAACGAAGTGCGGCGCATTCTCGAGAAGATCGGGACGACGCCGGACGGCAAGCATTGGAACACCGGTTCTTGTGGACACGCGACGTGCGTCGAATTCGCGATGGCCGTGGCACGCGGGCGCTCGACGCTGGCGCTGTGTCCGATCTACCTGACACGACAGTACGAGCAGGCGTCGCGGGACGCGTTCCATGATGCGCTTACGGGTGTGTTCAGCTACCGCGTGCTCGATGAGCGGTTGTCCGAGGAAATGTCCCGGGCGGCCCGAACCGGCACTGCGCTCGCATTGCTGTTCATCGATCTGGACAAGTTCAAGCCGGTGAACGACACGTACGGACACGGCGTCGGGAACGAGATTCTGCGTGGCGCAGCCAGGGTGCTCCAGGATGCAACGCGCAGCACGGACATTGTTTGTCGGTACGGCGGTGACGAGTTTGTAGTGATTCTCGTGAACCCGGATCGGGAGGGCGCGTATCGGATCGCCGAGCAGATGCGTGAGGGCGTCGAGGCGCTCCGCGTGCCCGCCCAAGGCGGCGAAGCGGGGGTTACGCTAAGTATTGGCGTGGCGTATCATTCGGGCGTTACGCGGGCGAAACTCTCAAGCGAAGAGTTGATGGCGGAGGCCGATGCGGCCCTGTACGTCGCGAAGGCGCAGGGCGGTAACACCGTGCACCCGACTGTAGGAGGCGAACTCGTTCGATGAGCACCGAGGGAATGGGTCAGGAGTCGATCGCCGGGCTCGATCCGTGGGGGATGAAACGGATTGAAAAACTGCTCGTCGAGTTGGACGGCGTCGGCTCCATCAAGCTCGTTCCCGACGGTCACGGCGGCATCGACGAGATCCATGTCCTGAGCAGCTCTCCGCTTGGCCCGAAGCGGGTCGTACGTAACATCGAATCGGCGCTCCTCGCTGAATTCGGTCTCCAGATCGATCACCGGAAGATCTCCGTCGCGCGCACACGCCCGCCCGAGATTTCCCAGGCGCCGGAAGCGACCGAGCAGGCTGCCGAAGCGGCTCCCCAGGCTCCTGAAGTCGCGGAGGCCGCTCCCGCTCAGCGCACCGTGCTCAAGAACGTGCACATGGAGCGCATGGCCGGCCGCGAGTTCTCCTGCCGGGTCGAGCTGACCCGCGGAGAGGAAGAGTTCCGGGGTGAAGCGGAGGGTCCGGACTTCGAGCGCAGCCGCATGGAGGTCGCAGCGGCGGCGGCACTGGAAGCGCTGCTCCAGGCCTCGGACGACAGTGTCCACCTCGGGTTGCAAGGCGTCTCCCACCTCGAGTCGCTGGGCCGGTCCTTCGTGGTCGTCGTGGTGGGTGTGTCAGTCGGCCGGAACGCCGAGACGCTTTCAGGCATCGAGACCGTCTCCGATTCGGTCGAAGAAGCCGCCGTGCTCGCCTGCCTCCAGGCGACGAACCGCTGGCTCGAAGGCCGCTGACGCCCGTCTGACCTGGAGGAGCCGTGCGGATTCTGCTCCTGGGAGCCTCAGGACGCGTCGGAAGCCGGTTCGGCAGGCTCGCGGCTGAGAAGCACCACCAGGTAACGGCCCTCGTCCGCCCTTCCACCACTTACGATCCGCCACCCGGAGTTCGTGTAGTCCGGGGCCAGGTGACGGAACCATCCGTTCTGCACGAGTTGCTGCCCGGACACGACGTCGTCGTTTCCTGCCTCGGCCTGAGGCGCACATCGAAGCTGCCGTGGGCGCGGCTCCTCTCACCCCCGGACCTCGTGGCCGACGTTACCCAACGGCTCGTGTCGCTGATGCCGGAGTCAGGCGTGAGGCGGTTCGTGCTGCTCAGCGCGGGCGGCGTAGGCGGGACTCGATACCAGAGCGGATGGCTGGTGAAGCGAATGATCGATGCCGGGAACATAGGCGTCGCCTACCGGGATCTCGCCGCGGCCGAGAAGACCCTGGAAGGTTCACGGCTCGACTGGCTCGCCGTCCAACCGGTGACCCTGACGGATGGCAAACCGTCCGACAGGGCGGGTGCCGTCGTCAGCTACGGCATCCGCTCCAGCATCAATCAATGCTCGACAACCTTCTGCGGTTGCCACATTGCCAGCGACAACATCAATGTCCCACTGCTTCTTGATGGCTTTCACGGTTTCGATGACGTTGGATGAGTGACCGTGCGCGCTATCCACGATCAAAATATCAACGTCTTCTGAAATCAGGCTTTCCGCCCGCTCCAGATCATGAACTCCGATCGCGGCACCGACGCGCAGTCTCCCCTGCTCATCTTTGCAAGCGTGAGGGAAACGCTTCATCATGTCG
>JARFPW010000171.1 GCA_029288095.1 Gemmatimonadota bacterium | reverse complement strand
AGGTGACGGAAACAGACCGAGCTCTCCGTTTCAGGTCAGTTCCCGCGGCGATCTGCGCGCAGCCATCAGGTTCGCGGCTCGAGCTTCCAGCAGCGATTCGCTGAACTCGATCCTCTGCTCGAGGGCCTCGATCTTCAGATTCTGCGCTTCCAGGATCGCGCGCAAGCGCTCGTGCTGGAACTTCTCGAGCTCATCTGACCGTTTGCGTGCCGCGTTCGCTTCCAGCATGAGGCCCAGCCGCTTGGTCAGAGGCCGGAACACGAGGACACCACCGAGGGTCAGGAACCCCGTAATCGGTATCAAGGCGAAAAACATCTCTTCCACCGGACCACTCCTCTTCTTCCCCGGCTATTCGTAACGCAGGGAGTCTACTGGGTCGACTGCCGCCGCTCGGCGCACCGGCAAATACCCGGCTGTCAGTCCGATCATCACCAGGATCGACACGCACGCGATGCTGATCGGCCAGGACAGCTTCGGGTTTGCTATGTATTGCATTGCCGGGTTGGTCACCGGCAACAGGTCCACGAGAAAGACGAGCCCGGCGGCGAGAAACAGCCCGGCGAGGCCGCCGGTCAGCGAGATCGCAAGCGCTTCAAATACGAATTGCCGGCGGATGTGCTTCTTCTTTGCGCCGACAGCGAGTTTGACACCGATTTCGCGGGTCCGTTCTCTCACGACCACATACATGATGTTGGCGACACCCACGCCGGCCACCAGCAGCGTGAACAGACCCACCAGGCCCAGGAATATCTGGATCCCGTAGCCGATCATGTTCGTTTCCTGTTCAGACTCGAAGAAGTCCCACATCGGCAGGGCTCGTTCATCCGTCGGATCGAACTGGAAACGCGCTCCCAGCACCTCAAAAATCCGCTGCTTCGTCTCCGTGGCCCGTTCGATCGATCGGGGCTGAATGAGCAGGTGATTCACGTACCGGTGTCCATAGATAGATGCGAACGTCGAAGAGGGGATGATCGCGCGATCCTCGTCCGGACCGTTGTTGCTGCTGTCCTGGAACTTCGCCTGCATCACACCCACGACGGTGAACGGCACTCCGTCGACGTCTACGGTCTTGCCGATCGGGTCTTCGGATCCGAACACGCGCGCGGCAATGGAATCGCCGAGAAACAGAACGCGTCGCCGCTCCCGTAGATCCCGCTCATTGATGAAGCGTCCGCCGGACTGGGGAAACATCTTCCGAAGTTCGGAAAACGCCGGATACACGCCCTCCATATACGTCGTCGTCTTCACTCCGCCGTAGCCGAGGGTCGTGCCCCAACGACCGTACGAGGGGCTCACCCTGTCGACCTCGTCGATCGACTTCTGAAGAAGGTGCAACTCGTCTTCGGTGAGTCTGATACGGCGGCCGCGCGGAAGGCCTTCCCATGGCTTGGTGGTGGAGCCGCCCCACACCATGAAAATCTTCTCACCGGCGTTCAGCAGGCCCGACGAGACGGATCTGCGCAGCCCCTCGCCGAACGCCAGCAACAGCACGATGGCGACCGTGCCCCACATCGTGGCGAACATGGTCAGCAGCGACCGCATTCGCTGGGCCTTCAGATCACCGATGAATTCGGCCAGCAGAATCTTCCACATCCGCCCCTACCCCTCCCCGCTCATTGACGCAGACACTCGACGGGATCGAGGGCCGCTGCCCGCTTCGCGGGAAAGAACCCCGCCAGGACGGCTACGAACATCAACAGGCCCATGGTTACGGCCGCCACGTAGCTGGAAATGACTGGCACGCCAACGAACTCCCGGATCGGGATGTACGCCATCAGCCTCACGATCCCGATCGACAGGAGGAAGCCGGTTACGGCGCCGATCATCACGATCACCGTGCTCTCGAAGAAGAACTGGTGGAGTATGTCCCGGCCGGTCGCGCCCACGGAGCGCTTGATGCCGATCTCCTTCGTGCGTTCCTTGACGACGATGTACATGATGTTGGCTACCCCGATTCCTCCGACGGTGAGCGTGAAACTGCCCACGATCAAGAAGAACAGGTTGAATGCCAAGAACAGGTACGAAAACATCTTCTCGAACTCCGACGTGTCCCACACGCCGATTGCGTCGTTGTCCGTCGGGTCGAACCGATACTTCCGGCCGAGCACCTCAAACACTTTGCGCTCTGCCACCTGAGTGGCCGCTCCTCCCGACGTCCGGTAGATGATGTTGTTGACGAAGCGCTGTCCGAACATCGCTCGATGTGTACTCGCCGGGATGAACACGCGATCCCGGTCACGGGAGTTGTAGGAGGAACTCTGCTGCTTCGGACGCATCACGCCGATGACGGTGAACGGGGTGTTACCTACCATGACCTGCCGGCCGACGACGTCCTCCTCGACATTCTCGAACAGCAACTCGCGGATCCGGTCACCCAGCACAATCACCCTGCGACGCTGATCCAGGTCAGCGTCATTGATGAACCGTCCCCCAACGTCCGGAATGACGTTGCGCAGATACGTGTAGGAGGGCCACACACCGGTGATGTTGGGATTCGTCACGGATCGGCCCTTCCGCACCGGCACGCTGCGCGACCCGTACTCCGGACTGATCAGTACAATCTCGGGAATCTGATCCAGCAGCAGGTGGGCGTCCGCTTCCCGCAGGCGAACGGAGCGGCCATCGCCGAAGCCGGCGAACGGCTTCGTCGTCTCACCCCCAAACAGAATGACGATACGGTCACCAAGGCCGTGGAACCGTTTGATGGTGTGCCGTTCCAGTCCCGTGCCGAAGGCGAGAAGCACGACGACCGCGACCGTGCCCCAGGCGATTCCGAGCAGCGTGAACGCCGTGCGGAGCTTCTGTGCTCGGACGTCCTCCCACAACTCGCGCAGCGCCCGGCGCATCCGCCACACGTCAGCTGATCTCGCGCGGCGGCGGTTCGACGAGCTTCTCACCCTCTTCCAACCCGTCGAGCACCTCGATACTCACGGCGTCGCTCAGCCCGGTTTCGATCACGCGGGTATCGGTCTCCCCGCCCTCCCCCAACACCTTGACCCGGGTCGTATCTCCCACGACCTCGATGACACGCTCGGGGATTACCAGCACGCTGTCACGTCGTTCGATGATCACGTCGGCATTCGCCGAGTATCCAGCCCTCAGGACCGCATCCCGAATGTCCGTCAGGATGATCTCGATCGGGAACACCGTGGCGTTGTCCTCGGTGCGCGCCTTGAGCGAAATAGAGTAGACCTTGCCCTCGATCCGGGCTTCCGGAAGCGCTCCTATCTTGATGGAAGCGGGCATTCCCTCCTCCAACCGGCCCACGTCGATTTCGTCGACCGTGCCCCGGAAGATCAGGTTGCTCATCTCGGCCATCGTGACGAGCACCGTGCCTTCCTGGAAGTTGCTCAGGGGCACTACCGGATCACCCTGCTCGACGCGCGTCTCCAGGACGAACCCGTCGATCGGTGAGCGGATCACGCCTTCGATGTTGCGGTTGTCGATGCGTACGCGACCGGTTTCGAGCAACGCCACGCGCTCTCTCGCCATCTGGACCTGGACGCGTGACTGCTCATAGTCTCGATCGGCACGCTCGAGCTCCTCCTGGGTGATGAAGTCCCGGCCGCGGAGCTCTTTCTTCCGTTCCAGATCCCGTCGCAGATTCTCGAGGTCGATTTCGCGCAGTTGGACCTGCCGTTTCGAGTCGGCCAGTTCGATGGGCGTCGGATTCGGCTTCACTTCGAGTATCGGCTGGCCGGCCTGGACGTAGTCCCCCTCCTCGACCATCAGGGTGCCGACAACTCCCGATACCTGTGACTTCACGGCGATCTCGACGTCAGGCTCGATGTTGCCGACGGCGAGCGCCTTCTTGACGATCGAATCGCGAACGACGTCTACGGTTCGAATCTCCGAACTGCCGTCACTGCCGAGAACCCGGGCGACGGCCACGACTCCTCCGACAGTCAGAATACCGACCACCGACAGAGTGATCTTGGTTCCCCGTTTCATCCGCGCGACTCCTCTGGTTCCGGCGATGTATGCTGGGATTGAAGTTCTCTACGACAACAGACCCGGGAAGTTTCAGTCCTGCAGGGCTTCACGGGTTGCGGGCCGGCGGGCTGACAGCAGGTGGCGGAGGGCGGCTGAAATCGCGTATACGATCGCCGTAAGCAGAATGACCGCCGGGCCGGTCGGGAGGTCCGCGGAAAACATCGAGGCAAGCATCCACGAGAAGAACAGGCCCACGGTGATGCAGGCGGCACCCACCCCGGCCGCCACGACCATCATCGGCGCCAGAGCATCCGTCCAGTGCCGGGCGATCGCGGCCGGCATGGTCAGAAGGGCGAGTACGAGGATCACTCCGACCACACGAATCAGGATCACGACCGTCAGGGCGACCAGCGCCAGCAGCAGCAGCGACAGAGTGCCGACACGCATCCCGATGACGGTAGCGAACTCCTCGTCGAATGCGACAGCTTCCAGCCGGCGAAACAAAAAGATGACGAGGAACCCGATGAGCAGATCCATGCAGGCGATCAGGATCAGGAAGCGCACTGGAACGAACAGGATGTTTCCGAACAGGTAGCCCATAAGGTCGGGCTCCGGTCCAGGTGCCAGCGCGATCAGCACGATACCCACGGCCATCCCCACCGCCCACACCATCGCGACCAGCGTGTCGATGCCCTGCTTCAGCCGCTGCTCAGCGACGCCCACGCCGACCGCGGACGCGAGTCCGAATCCGAGCGCGCCCAGGATGGGATCGAAGCCGGCGAGATAGCCGAGGCCGACACCACCGAATGCCGCGTGAGCCAGTCCCCCGGAGATCGATGCAATTCCACGCACGACCACGAACGTCCCCACTATGCCGCACGCCACGGCTGCCAGAAGACCCGCGATCAGGGCTCGCTGAAAGAACGGATACGACAGGGCCTCAGCGATCATTGCTGGCCGTGCTCGCCCAGCACGCGATGAGGGTGTCCGTGTGCGACGAGGTCGACGGGGCATCCGTACGCGGCCTCGACCATCTCGGGGGTGAGTTCCTTGGAGTGGTGGTAATGCATATCCACGTTCAGGCATGCGATGGTCTGCACGTGCCGCGAGATCACGCCGATGTCGTGTGAAACCAGGACGACCGTGATCTCTTCCGCGAGCTCCTCGAGGAGTTCGTAGACCGACCGTCCGATTCGTGTATCCAGACTCGCTGTCGGCTCATCGAGCAGGAGCAGACTTGGCCCCGCGACGAGTGCACGGGCGATCAGCGTGCGCTGCAGTTGCCCACCACTCAGTGCACCGATCTGACGCTCCGCGACGTCCGTGAGCTCCATACGAGAGAGCGCCCGTTCGACCGCCTCGACGGCCGCGGCTCCTTTGGG
Source organism: Gemmatimonadota bacterium (assembly GCA_029288095.1). GTDB lineage: Bacteria > Gemmatimonadota > Gemmatimonadetes > Palauibacterales > Palauibacteraceae > JARFPW01. Next base: position 5,216 of record JARFPW010000171.1, on the reverse strand, counting down.
CCCTCCGCGCCCGAGAGCACCCATCGCGATCGCAGACCGCACCTTGATCGGAAAAGAGCGATCGAATCGCGCATACTGTGGCACGTAGCCAACGCGCCCACGGGCCTCGAGCGGAGTCATCCCGAACACTTGAATCGATCCCGAATCCGGCTTCAACAGGCCAAGGATCAGCTTCAGCAGCGTCGTCTTACCGCCGGCATTCGGACCGATGATCCCCACGAAGTCGCCGGCCTGCAGCTCGAAGTCCACCTCGTGGAGCGCCGGCGTATGGCCGTACGCGAAACTCACTCGTTCGAGTGAGACGACGGGAGGACCGGTCATGGAGTTCGCGAGCCGAAAGCGGTGGACAGAGCCCCGGCTGTCTGCTCGAGGATCGCAACCGGATCATCGGCGAGCGGATCGAGCGACACGACACCCGCGCCAAGCTCTCGGGCTATCAGCTCGGCAGGCTCCTTATTGAACTGAGGTTGAACGAACACGGTGTGAATTCCCTCTTCCCGTCCGGTTTGAATCAACTGGGCCAGGCGCGCCGCGCCCGGATCACCGGTTCCATGCGACAGGATCTCGACCTGCTCGAGCCCATGATCGCGCGCAAAGTAGCCCCAGGCCGGGTGCAGCACGAAGAACCGCCTGCCCCGGTGTTCGGCCAACGACTGACCGGCCATCGCCTGGGCCGCCGTGATCCGCTCCCTGAAACTCCTCAGGTTCGCGTCAACCTGGTCTGAGTGCTCGGGCAGGAGCCGCGTCAGCGCTTGGGCGGTCACCCGCGCCGCTGCGTCCAGACAGTGCGTGGACAGCCAGGCGTGAGGGTCGTCAGGGAGCGTGGGGCATCCATCGAACAGCCGCAGCCGCTGTGCGGGCGAGCCCTCGAGCAGCCCTTCCAGCCACGTAGTTTCGAACACGAAACTCGGGCGTCCGATCTCGAGGTACAACAGAGCCCTTGAAGCCTGCCTGAGCTCACTGATCGACGGCTCATACGTAGCCGGGTTCGCTCCCGGTGGCACGAGCACAACCACGTCCAGCAGGTCCGCAGGCAACAGGGCGCGCGCGATACCGGCGACCGGGGCAACCGCGACGGCGACTACAGGCCGTTCGTCCGGGGCCGGTCGTTCGTCCGGAGCGCACCCGGCAAGCACGGCAAGCAACGCGATGGCGGGCCTCCGCCGCCTGGGCTTCCAGAGTATCAACATCCGGCAATCTACGCGGCCGGAACAAAATCCTGCGAGGGCTGACCTCCGGCGCTAGGTTGGCGCCTGTGCCAGGGGATCCGTCCCACTCATCCAAAAGCCTGCGTGGAAGGAGTAACTGACAGATGGTCGATCGGCTCCGTCGAATGGGTTCACATCGCCGGCGACTCTTACGCGCGGGCTTGCTGCTCGTGACCGCCTCGGCTCTCGCGGCGTGCGCGTCTGCCACCGGACCTGTGGGTCGGGACGCTCCCCCACCCGCCGTCTTGCTGGTGTCGATAGACGGGTTCAGAGCCGACTATCTCGACCCGCAGTCCACGCCGCATCTCGCAGCACTGGCAGCCCGCGGCGTGCGGGCCGAGGCTCTGATTCCCTCGTTCCCGACCAAGACGTTCCCCAACCATTACACGATCGTCACCGGATTGCTGCCCGACCACCATGGCATCGTCGCGAACACGATCTGGGATCCGGTCCTGCAGAGTCGGTTCAGCCTCGGTAACCGGGAGGCGATCCAGAATGCCGACTGGTACGGTGGCGTTCCGGTCTGGGTGTCGGCGGAGAGGGCCGGACTGGCGACCGCGCCGCTGTTCTGGCCGGGCAGTGAGGCGCCAATCCAGGGCGTCCGGCCGACCCATTGGCTCGAGTTCGACGACGACATGCCCCACGATGCGCGGATCGACTGGGTACTGGACAGACTCGCAGGTGATGTGGGCGAGGCTGTTCGGTTCGCCACGCTGTACTTCAGCGATGTGGATGTCGCGAGCCACGCTTTCGGACTGGAGACTCCGGAACTACGCGCGGCCATCGCCCGGGTTGACGCAGCGGTGGGCCGGCTCGTCGCTTCCCTGCTCCGGCGGGGTTTGGATAGCGTCAACGTGATCGTGGTGTCGGACCATGGCATGACCCGCCGGTCGCCGGACCGGGTCGTCTTCCTGGACGACTACCTGGACCCGGACTCGGTGCGGGTCATCGACTGGAGCCCCATCCTGGCGATTTGGCCGGGCGCAATGACTGACACGGAGATCTACGGCGCGTTGCGGGGTGCCCACCCCAACCTCCAGGTCTACCGGCCCGACGAGATTCCGATGGAATTCGGGTTTGGCACCCACCGCCGAGTCGCCCCGGTCATCGGGATCGCGGACCTGGGGTGGTCGATTGCGTCGAGGGACTATTTTGCCGCCAACCTGGAGCGCTTCAGCGCCGGAGCCCATGGATACGACCAGCGTTCGGAGGATATGCAGGCGATGTTCATCGCAGCGGGGCCGGCGTTTCAGTCGGAAGTCGTGACTCCGGCCTTCCCCAACGTGGACGTATACGAACTGCTGATGGCGATTCTCCGTCTGCCCCCTGAGCCCGGCGACGGCGACCTCGGCAGGGTCGATCAGATCCTCAGGTAGGGTCAAAAAAACCGGGGGAAGCTCGAAAGCCTCCCCCGGTCGTCCGTCAGGACTGCTGAGCGAGCTCAGCTAATCTTTACGACGTTCTTCGCCTTCGGGCCACGGCCCTCTTCGGCCAATTCGAATTCAACCGTGTCGCCCTCTTCCAGCGTACGGAAGCCATCGGATTGGATTTCCGAGAAGTGAACGAACGCATCTCGCGCTCCGTTATCAAACGATACGAAGCCGAATCCCTTGTCATTGTTGAACCACTTTACGGTTCCCGTCGTACGCGACATCGAGTACATCTCCTGCTTGGATCAAAATGTCCGGCGCTCGTCCCAATTCAGTCGGTACGGCGCCACTTCCGTAGGCCGGCCTTTCGGTCGGCGATCTCCGCCTGTCCGCAGTCCTTTCGGACCTGACAAGAAAAACGCCCCCGCTCGCAAACCGGCGGAGGCACAATCTCGTCTCCCGTATCATCGGCGCATCACAGGCACAAAGATAAGCCTGCAAACGCCTCTGTCAACTCTGTTCGGGTAGCGCCGGAGACGGTTCCAAAAGCAGAACCGGGCCGCGAAGCATGCTCCACGACCCGGCTCCTCCAGCTCCCAGACCAAGAGGGACGAACGGACCGAAATGCACGGAACGGCTTACTCAGCCACACTCGGCCCATCCAACATGTCAACGACCCGGCAGGCAGATTTGTGACACCCCTGCGCTAACGGGCCGTCGCTTGTCGTGCAGGACGGCATCGACCACCTTGGTGCATGATTGATATCGGCCGGGGGGACAGCCCATCGAGATGACCATCTACGAAGCCCTCGGCTTGGCCAGTGCGCTGTTTCTAGGCACATTCATCATCGCGATCTTTGCGCTGAACCGGATCGGACGCGACCTGATCCGCAAACTCGAGGAGCAACAACCGGACCTCTACGTGGAATGCGGCAGGCCGATCCCGACCCTGTTTCCCTCACCCGCCCGCACGAAGTACGACGAGTTCATCATGCAGCGCCGATACGATCTGATCCTCGACCCCGACCTGGCAAGGCGGTTCGCCCGGATGCGCAAGCTGGAGTTCCGGCTGCTCGCACTGGCGACGCTGGCCCTGATCTCGCTCGCCAGCGCGCTGATACGCATCTAGCGCGTTCGCGTCCAGCCGCATGACGACCGCCACGTTCTTCATCGCGACAGCCCGCTCCGGTACGCAGTGGCTGGCCGATGCCTTCCGGCGAGTTTACCAAGACGTGCTGGTGACCGAACACGAGCCCATTCGATACGCCTACCGGCCGAAGACATTTCTTCGGGCCCACGATCGACTCGACGAGCTGCGGGCACTGCCCGAGGTGTCGGAGCACCTGCAGGACATCCATGGAATACTCGAATCGAAGTCATACGTGGAAGTCGGGTTTCCGTGCTATGCGATGGCCCCTCTGCTTGTGCGTGAGTTCGGTGAGCGACTTCGGTTCGTTCATCTGCTTCGCCATCCTGTCCGGGTGGCTGCCTCGGTCGTGACCCACGGTTGGTACCAGGCGCATCGCACCGACACGCTGCACGCTGACCTGGCGCCCGATCCGATGGATCCCGGTGTTGTGCAGACCGGCTACCGGGATCGGTGGGATGATCTGTCAGCCTACGAGAAGGGCCTGTTCTACTGGACGGAGGTCCATCTGTACGGGCGCGAGGTGCATGAGACATATCCCGACGTTCCGCTGCTCACGTTGAAGTTCGAGGACATCGTGAACCCACCAGCGGCTCTTCAGCGACTGACGCGGTTTCTCGATCTCGACTACCGTGTAGAACTGGCAGACGGGGTCGGCACTCGCGTCGACCGCTACCAACAGACGACGTCTGTGCCGATTGAGTGGAGCGAGATTGCCGGGCACGACGTGACCCTCGAGCTGGCACGCGAGTTCGGTTACGACACCGAGTCCGTGGATGGCCGGCAACTCACCAGGCGATATGCTGCGAAGCCTGAGCCATCCCTGTTTGTTCGCGGTATCAGGAAGCTCGGGCGACTGGTGCGGGCCCGGCTGAGCTCCCGTTAGCTAGTCGCGGTTCATCACGACACGAAGAGTCGCCGACGTCGATCCGCTGCCGAAATCGAACGACTGATCTGCGTCTGTCAGAGTGAGCACATCGCCGCTCCGCGCGGCGTTGAATGTTGCCCCTCCAAGCGTGATCACCGTGTCCGTGGAGTTCAGCGTACCTGAATCGGAACTGGTGCTGCCCAGGCCGTCATCCAACAGGGTGCTGGCGGTGCCAGACGCGTCAACAGTCATCGTGAACGAGGCGCCATTCGTCTGAATGATATCTTCGACGTTGGATGCGTTTGCGTTATCAGTGTATTCATATACTGCAGCCGTCCACGATCCCTGCAGATCCTCGGCATCAAGACCCGTTGACTCGCTGCACCCCACCAGGGCGATACTTACTGCGACTGCCGTAAGAGACTTGTGCACATTCATGTTCCAGGTTCCACTGATAGCGTTCAGATTGTTCCGATTTCGGAGTTTCACGACAGCAATCAGTGCAAGGCCTGTGCCGGGTCCATATAGATGGTGGTCATGCCGGAGGAGGGACTCGAACCCTCAAGGGATTGCTCCCACCGGATTTTGAGTCCGGCGCGTCTGCCAGTTCCGCCACTCCGGCG
>JARFPW010000122.1 GCA_029288095.1 Gemmatimonadota bacterium | reverse complement strand
ACGATGCGGAGTCGAAGGCTGGAGGACGTCGTTTCAAGGACACCTTGGTGGCTGCTCGGTCTGACCTGGGCGGTCATGCTGTTCGCGATCCTGATCACGCAAGGAGTGGGCGATGCCTTCATCTACTTCCAGTTCTAGCGTGGATAGGGGCCCGATCCGGCCGATCCCGACCATGCCGTGGATGCGGACGTTCGGTCTCATGGCGCTGCTCCTCGTCGTGCTGCTGGGGAGCTGGGAGTTGTACTGGCGCGACCGGGGGTTCGTCCCGTCGATCAACAATTCGCCCGGGCTGTGGGCCGAGACGCGCCGGCGCGTCGACGCAGGGGAACCGAACGCGACAGTGTTCATCGGATCCTCGCGCACGTTGTTCGACATCGACCTGCAGGTGTGGCGCGAGGAGACCGGCGTCCTGCCGATTCAGCTTGCCCTGGAGGGATCGAACCCTCTCCCCGTGCTGACGAGTCTCGCCGAGGACGAAGACTTCGCGGGCCTGCTCATCGTCGGTGTCACCCCGCCGCTCGTGATGATGCCCGAAATCGGCTATCGCGCGGACGCGTTCGAGCGCTACGGCTCGGAAACCCCTTCGCAGTGGCTGGGGCACCGGCTGTCGGTGCCGCTGGAGCGGTTGTTCGCATTCTATCATTTCGATACGCGGCTGTTCACCGTGCTCCATCGGCAGGCCTGGTGGCCGGCGCGCGAAGGGCGTGACTTCGAAGCGCGGGCTGTCCGGCGGCTGTCGGACATGGACGAGCATCGGGAGGCGGATCTGTGGCTCAAGATCGATGATGACCCGGAATACGCTACGCTGGTCACGGATATCTGGAAGGAATTCGTCGAAAGCGCTCCTCCTCCTCCGCCCGAAGACGTCGCGAGGGAGATGTTCGAGCAAACGCTCGCAAACCTGCAACGTGATGTCACGGCGATTCGCTCCCGGGGCGGGGAGGTCGTGTTCCTGCGGCTTCCGTCGGTCGGATGGTTTCGAGAGTTCGAGGCCAACGCGCTTCCGAGAGAGCACGTGTGGGAGCCGATCGTTGCGTCCGTGGAAGCCGTGGGCGTCCACTTCGAAGACTACGAAGAGTTGTCCGACGTGAGAGTGCCGGAGTGGTCGCACGTCAGTGCCCGCGACAAGGGGCGACTTACGAGAGCGCTCGTGGGGATCTTCCGTGAGCAACTCGCGGCCGCCGGGATCAACCGACCGGAGCTGGGAGAATGAACGCAGTCGTAGCGATGGACTTCTCCGCGGTATCGGAGAAGCAGTTGGCCGCGATCGGGCGGCTGGCCCACGAAGACAGGCACATTTACCTGCTGCACGTCGCTGAGCCGGAGCCGGACTTCGTCGGTTTCGACGCGGGCCCCGACGTGGTGCGCGACCAGATGGCCGAGCAGTTCCATCGGGAGCATGAGCAGATCCAGGCGATGGCCCAGCGACTGCGGGACCAGGGCCGCGAAGCGACCGCGTTGCTCGTTCAGGGTCCTACGGTGGACACGATCCTCCAACAGGCCGAACGGCTGGACGCGGATTTGATCGTCGTCGGTTCGCACGGCCACGGCGCCGTGTTCGACATGCTCGTGGGCAGCATCTCATCCGAAGTGATCCGCCGATCCACCGTTCCGGTGCTCGTGGTTCCCGCCCGCGATCCCGCATGAATCGCAGGCAGGTCGGAGCCTGGGCGATGTTCGACTTCGCCAACTCCGTGTTTCCGGCGGTCATAACGGCCGTCGTCTTTCAGATCTACTTCATCGGTACCGTAGTCGGAAACGAGGCTGGAGAAGGCGACTGGTGGTGGGGTCGAGCCGTGTCCCTGTCGGCGCTCATCGTGGCCCTGAGTGCGCCGTTGCTCGGGGCCATCGCCGACCGGGCAGGCGTGCGGAAACGGTTCATGGCGTTCTACGTGGCGCTGTGCGTCACGGCCGTGGGGCTGTTCACCACCCTGGGCCCCGGGACCGTCGTGGCGGGCTTCATACTGTTCGTGATCGCAAACGTCGGCTTCGAAAGCTCGCTGGTGTTCTACAACGCATATCTGCCGGACATCGTGCCGCCCGACCAGCAGGGCCGGGTATCCGGTCTCGGGTTCGGCGTCGGTTACATCGGGTCCACCATCGGGCTCCTGCTGGCCCTGCCGTTTGCCCGGACGAACATCGATGTCGTGTGGATCATGGTGGTCGCGTTCTTCGTCCTATTCTCGCTCCCCGCGTTCCGATATCTGCCACCTGACGCACCGGGCGAGATGCGCGTGGGGCAGGCCGCGGCGTGGGGAGTCACGAACTTCCGGACGGTATGGGCCGAGGTCGTGAAGGAGAAGGAACTCCGGCGATTCCTCATCGCCTTCTTCTTCTACATCGATGGCGTGCTGACGGCGATCGTCATGACGGCGACCATGGCGGACACGACGTTCGGCTTCACGAGCAACGAGTTGATCTACCTGTTCCTCGTCGTCCAGATTTCCGCTCTGGCCGGCGCGTTCGCTCTCGCAAAACCGACCGATTCGCTTGGCCCGAAGAAGGTGCTGTCCGGGGTGTTGTTCATGTGGGCCGCGGTAGTGATCAGCATTTACTTCGTCGAGACCAAACTGGCGTTCGCGATTCTGGTCCTGATCGGCGGATTCGGACTGGGGTCGGTACAGGCGGCGAGCCGGGCCTTCATGGCGTCGCTGATTCCGGATGGCCGGGAGTCGGAGATGTTCGGCTTCTACGCGTTGTGCGGGAAGTCGTCGTCGGTTATCGGACCGATGGCGTTCGGGTTCGTGGCCGTCAT
>JARFPW010000003.1 GCA_029288095.1 Gemmatimonadota bacterium | reverse complement strand
GTGTCTTCTGCCCCACGACTACTCCTTTGTGTCCACGACGACGGTGACGTGACTCATGCGCTTCTTGATCGGCGCCGCGCGCCCCATGGCGGCGGCTCGGTAACGGCGCAGGGTCGGCCCCTCGTTCACGTAGGCCTCACTGACGAACAACGCGTCTACATCCAGCGCCTGTCCGTCCGTATCCGCCTTGTTTACCGCGTTGGCAACGGCCGAGCGCAGTACCTTGTCGATCGGTTCCGCCGCGCCTTTCTTCGAGAACTGAAGGATCGAATACGCCTCGTTGACGTCCCGGTCCCTGATCTCGTCGATTACCAGACGCATCTTCCTCGCTGACATGCGAATGTTCTTCGCGATCGCTCGCCCCTGCATTCCGCTGCTCTCCTCGCTGCCGAAGGCCTAGATACGGCCACGCTTGTCGGCCAGTTTCCCGCCGTGCCCGCGAAACATTCGGGTGGGCGAGAACTCGCCGAGCTTGTGACCGACCATGTTTTCGGTGATGTACACGGGGATGAACTTATTCCCGTTGTGCACCGCGACCGTGTGGCCGACGAACTCAGGGCTGATCGTCGAAGCGCGCGACCAGGTCTTGATGACCCGCTTGTCGCCCGACTTGTTCATCCGCTCGATCCGGCCCAGAAGCCGTTCATCGATGTACGGTCCCTTCTTGATGCTACGCGCCATACTTACCGTTCTCCGTTTCGCTACTTCGTGGCTTTGCCGCGTCGGCGGCCGCGCACGATCAGCCGATTGCTGGCCTTCTTCTTCTTGCGCGTCTTCTTGCCCTCCGGCCGGCCCCACGGTGACACCGGCGGCCGTCCTCCGGACGTCTTGCCTTCACCGCCACCGAGCGGATGGTCGACCGGGTTCATCGCGACGCCGCGTACCTTCGGACGCCTTCCCAGCCAGCGCGTCCGACCGGCTTTCCCGGATCGAATCAACTCATGATCCACGTTGCCGACCTGCCCGATGGTCGCACAGCACTCGGCCCGGACCATTCGGACCTCGGTGCTTGGCAGCCTCAGAGTCACGAAGTCGCCTTCCTTGGCGATGACCTGTACCGCAGTTCCTGCGGAGCGCGCCATCTGGGCGCCCTTACCCGGGACCAACTCCACGCAGTGCACCGTCGTTCCGAGCGGAATCTCGGCAAGCGGGAGGTTGTTCCCGCGATTCGGTTCGGACCCCGGGCCGGAAACGATCACATCGCCGACCGCCATGCCTCGGGCATGCGGGATGTAGCGCTTCTCCCCATCCGCGTAGTAGATCAGGGCGATCCGTGCAGACCTATTCGGGTCGTACTCGATCTCCCGCACTGTACCTGGAACGCCGACCTTGTCCCGGCGGAAGTCAATCTTCCGATACCGCCTCTTGTGACCACCACCGCGCCGCCGCATCGTCACGCGGCCGTGATGGTTTCTGCCTGCCTTCTTGCTCAGGCCCTCCGTCAGCGACTTCTCGGGCTCGGACCGTGTAACCTCATCGAAGCCCGAAACGGACCTGAATCGGTTCGCCGCAGTTACTGGTCGGAATTTCTTGAGTGGCATCGGATCAGGCTCCCTTGAACATGTCGATCGTCTCGCCCTCGGCGAGCTTCACGATCGCCTTCTTCCAGTCCGGCCTGCGTCCGATGCTGCGCCCAACCCTGCGATCCTTGCCGGCGCAGTTCATCGTGCGAACGTTGGACACCGAGACGTCGAACATCGACTCCACTGCGTTCCGAATATCGATCTTCGTCGCCGACCGGTGGACCGCGAACGTGTACTTGTTCTGTTCAGCCTGAAGCACCGAACTTTCCTCGGTTATCAGCGGACGAATCAGAATCTCCTGCGGGGAACGACTCATGCTTCCTCCCCAGAGGCAGTGCCACCGTTGCCGAGGGCTGCCTCTTCGATCACGACCAGGTCGGCCCACAGGATGTCATAGGCCGACGCCTCTCCCCACGGACGCACCAGAAGTCCCGGTACATTGCGCCCCGACAGGTACACGTCTCGCTTCGCGCCATCGGTGAGCACGATCACGTTGCCCCCAGCCTCGACCGCCTGAAGAAATGCAACCATCGACTTCGTGCTCGGCCCGTCCAACTCAAACGGCTCGACGAGGATTACGGCACCGTCGGCAGCGCGCGCGTTCAGCGCGGACCGGATGGCGAGTCGCTTCAGTTTCCGCGGGATCTGCGGAGCGTAGTCGCGCGGCTGCGGACCAAATGTGACCGCACCTCCGCGCCACAGCGGCGAACGCGACGAACCCGCTCTCGCACGCCCCGTACCCTTCTGTCGCCACGGCTTGGCACCGCCGCCCCGAATCGTCTGGCGGGTCTTCGTGCTGTGCGTTCCCTGACGACGGTGCGCAAGCAATGCGGTCACCACCTGGTGCAGCACTGACTCGTTCACCGTACCGTCAAACACATCAGCGGGAAGACTCACCGAGTCACCCCGTGCTGCGCCGGTCGCTGTGTATGCCTTCGCCTTCATCCCGCCCTCTGCTCTTCGAAGCTCTCGTGTGCGCTCAGGCGCTGCGGATCAGCACGACGTTGTTGCGTGCGCCCGGAACCGAACCGTTGATCATCAACAGGTTCTTTTCTGCATCGATCGCCACGATCTTCCGGTTCATGGCCGTACGGATCGTGCCACCCATCTGACCAGACATCTTGCGGCCCTTGATGACCCGTGAAGGATCGGTTCCCGGGCCGATCGAACCCGGCCTCCGGAGCGCGGAGCTGCCACCGTGTGACTTGCGCCCACCCGAAAAACCATGGCGCTTCACGGTCCCCTGGAAGCCGCGGCCCTTTGTGCGACCGCTCAGCTTGACGCGCTGACCTACCTCGAACATGTCGACGGTCAGCTGTTCTCCCGGCTCGTACTCGCGACCCTCTTCCGGAGCGAATTCGGCGAGGACCTCGGGCACATAGTCGAGGCCGGCACGGGCCGCGTGGCCGGCGGTCGGCTTCTTTGCACGACTGTCCTTGCGCCGGCCAAAACCAAGCTGGATGGCCTCGTAGCCGTCCGCTTCCGCAGTCTTCACCTGCACGACGGGGCAGGGACCCACTTCGAGAACGGTAACGCCAACCGCCCTTCCCTCGTCCGTGAAGATCTGGGTCATGCCAATCTTCCTGCCAATCATTCCTGCCATGTCACTGCACCTTGATTTCGACATCGACTCCGGCGGCAAGGTCGAGCTTGGTCAGCGCGTCCACCGTCTGCGGCCGGGTATCGTAGATGTCGATCAGTCGTTTGTGCGTCTTCAACTCGAACTGCTCACGCGACTTCTTGTTGACGTGAGGACTGCGCAAGACCGTGTAGAGCTGGCGGCGCGTGGGGAGCGGGATCGGACCGCTCACCGACGCACCCGTCTTCTGCGCCGTCCGGACGATGTCCGCCGCCGTCTGATCGATCACTGCCGGATCGAAGGCCTTCAGCCGAATCCTGATTTTCTCCGCCATGCCTTACTCCACGATCTCCGTGACGACACCGGCGCCGACGGTGCGGCCGCCTTCGCGAATGGCGAAGCGCAGCTCCTTGTCCATCGCGATCGGCGCGATCAGTTCCACGTCCATGTTCACGTTGTCGCCCGGCATCACCATCTCCACC
>JARFPW010000345.1 GCA_029288095.1 Gemmatimonadota bacterium | reverse complement strand
CTCCCGGGTCGCGGCAGCGACCACGATCGCGTCGAACGGCGCATGTTCCGGCCACCCGAGGCGACCATCGCCATGACGCGACGTGATGTTGTCGTAGCCGAGGTCGAGAAACCGTTGGCTGGCCGTGTTCACCAACTCCTCGTGGCGTTCGATCGTGTACACGTGACCTGCGATGCGTGACAGGACCGCGGCGGCATACCCGGACCCGGTGCCGACATCGAGCACACGCTCCTCTGGGGTCAGCTCCAGAGCTTCGATCATCGCAGCGACGATGTAGGGCTGCGAAATCGTCTGACCTCCGGGAATCGGCAGGGGCGCGTCTTCGTAGGCGGCCTCGCGGTAGCGCTCCGGCACGAACTGCTCCCGGGGCACCTCTCGCAGGGCGGCCAGGACGAGCGGGTCGCGGATACCTCGCCTGGCGATATCTCGCTCCACCATGCGTCGGCGGAGTTCTTCGAAGTACGTCTCCCGCTGCCGCATGGTTCACCTCCTGGTCGGGCTCCGCACGCCTGTAATCTACTGCCTTTCGCGCCCGAGGCACTCGGGTCGGCTCATGGAGGGTACGGGCGATCGCGGGCAGAGATTGCTACATTTGATCGGGTAACGTCTGCCGACCTCGCGCGGAGCAACCGTGATGAATCTGGCGCCTTCAGACCTCACCAATCTGGCCCTGGCCATCGGCCTCGGCCTCGTGGTCGGCTTGCAGCGGCAATGGGCCGAGAAAGAAGTGGCCGGCGCTCGCACCTTCGCCCTGATTACGCTCCTCGGAGCCCTGTCGTCAATGCTCGCGCAGGAGTTCGGTGGCTGGATCGTGGCGGTCGCGCTCATCGCGGTGACCGCAGCGTTGATGATGGGAAACGTGGTCCAGCTCAGGGCCGATGAGGCTAACCCCGGCATGACGACCGAAGTCGCCGGCATCGCGATGTTCGTGGTCGGAGCCCTGCTGCCGCTGGGCCAGAGGTCGGTCGCGGTAGTGGCGGCCGGCATCGTAGCCCTGCTGCTGCAGTGGAAGCGGCCGTTGCACGCGTTCGTGCGGAAGCTGAGCGAGGCGGACATTCAGGCAGCGATGCGGCTCGTGCTGATCGGGCTCGTAATACTCCCCCTTCTGCCGGATCGCGGCTTTGGTCCCTACGAGGTCATCAATCCGCACCGCATCTGGTTGATGGTGGTATTGATCGTCGGGATCAGCCTCGCGGCGCACCTCGCACACCTGGCTCTCGGCGACAAGGTCGGAACTGTGTTGGCGGGTGTGTTCGGGGGGTTGATATCCAGCACCGCCACGACCGTCGGATACGCCCGTCAGACGCGCGAGCAGCCGAGAATCTCAGGCGTCGCCGCCGTCGTCATCGTGATCGCCTCGGCCGTGGTGATCGGCCGCGTCCTGTTCGAAATCGCGGTGGTCGCGCCGGAACTCCTCGTTTCTACGGCGCCCCCGTTGCTGGCCCTCGGCCTGATCATGGGACTCATCGCCTACGGCGCGTTTCGACTGATGTCCCATGAACTCGCGGAGAGGCCCGACCGCAAACCACCGTCGAACCTGCGTGCCGCCATCGTATTCGGCCTGCTTTACGGAGCCGTGCTGTTCGCCGTCGCAGCCGCCAAGGAGCGATTCGGGGACGCGGGACTCTACGCCGTCGCTGCCCTGTCGGGACTTACCGACATGGACGCGATCACGCTCTCAACGGCGCAGTTGATGAAGGACGGGCGGGTGAGCGTAGACATCGGGTGGCGGCTGATCATGATCGGGGCCGTATCCAACCTGACGTTCAAGGCCGCTGCCGTCGCCCTGCTCGGGTCGCGCCGGCTGACGGGACGTATCGCCGTGCTGTTCGGGCTGACCGTGGTGGGTGCCGCGCTGCTGTTCGTCTTCTGGCCCTGACGGCGGTCAGACCTCTTCGGTGATCCAGGCGCGGGCCGCTGCGCGCTCTTCGGGGGGAAACGCACGCACTTCGACGCCAATCAGAAGCTTGTCTTCGAACTTTGCGAGCGCGTGCAACCACGATTGATCCGCCACGAAGGCGAGCCGCTCGAACCGTGGCACGTCGCCCACGTGCCGGAGACCATACAGCACGTCTCTGAGCATGGCCCCCAACGTGACGTGGTCCATATCCTCGGCCTCGATGTAGCACCGAACATCGCCGGGACGGCTCAACCGTTCGTCCAGGGTGGCCATCGCCAGCGCGATATCGTCCGACTCCAGGGTCCCCTCCACACGGACGGCCCAGATATCAGTCGTTCCGAGTTCGAGAAACCGCAGCACGGGTGCCTCCAGCGGTCGATGGATGGGGTATTCGGACTCTCAAACTAGTATATTGTGAGGTGAGTTTCTCTGCCGTGAACTAGCGCCACCCCGGCGCTACGAGGAGGGCCGCCATGCCTGACATTCGGGACGTCCGAGACCTCATCGCAGAAAGCACTCCCGGCCGCGTATCGGCCTTTTTGCCCACGCACGAAGCCGGCGCCGCCACACGCCAGGATCACATCCGCCTTTCGAACCTGCTCGACACCGCCGAACGCTCGCTCGTGGAGGAGCTTGGCCGGACGACCGCACGTCGGATCGTCGAGCCGGGGCGGCGTCTGTTGAAGGACCACGACTTCTGGCTGCACCAGAGCCGCGGGCTCGCGGTGTTTCTCGGCCCGAACATAGGGCTGAAGGACTATCGATTGCCGATCGCCGTCCGCGAACGTGTGATCGTGTCCGATCGGTTTCATGTGAAGCCGCTGCTGCCGCTGCTCAGCGGCGACGGCCGCTTCTACATTCTCGCGCTCAGCCAGGCCCGCGTGCGACTGTTCGTCGCGTCCCGGGACTCCATACGAGAACTCGATCTGCGCGACATCCCGGATTCGCTGCGCAAGGCGGTCGGGTACGACTGGGAACAGAAGACGCTGCAGTTCCATAGTGCCGGCACGCGAGGTGGTGGAGCCGGCGCCGGGTCGGTGTTTCATGGCCAGGGAGCCGGGGCGGACGACTCCAAGAAGGAGATCCAGCGGTACTTCAGGGCGGTGGACGCCGGTGTAAGGGACCTCATGGGAAACCGCCGCGGGCCGGTCGTCCTGGCGGCCGTCGACTACCTGCGACCGATCTACAGGCTCGTCAGTAAGCTACAAAACCTGCATCCCGAAGGGATCCCGGGGAACCCGGACCGCCGCCCTGCCGAGGAGTTGCATGAGCAGGGCTGGGAATTGGTCGCACCGGTGTTCGAAGCGAAGCGCGGTGAGGCGGTAAACACCTATGAGGAATTCCGGTCGACCGGCTCAGGACGGGCAAGCGACGAGCTGGAACACATTCTCGCAGCCGTGTTCCGAGGCCAGGTCGAGACACTCTTCGTGAGTCGCGACGACGAGGCCTGGGGGCGGTACGAACCGCAAACTGAAGAACTGCTCCTGCACGATCAGCAGAGGACCGGCGATAGCGACCTGCTCGACGTGGCGGCCGCCGAGACGCTGAACCGGCACGGGCAGATCTACGCCCTCCACCGCGACGAGATGCCGGGTGGAGAGCGGATTGCGGCAATCTACAGGTACTGAATCGGCGTCAGCCGCGTAGCGTAGCGAACTCCGTCAGGCCCATCGCTTCGAGCACGCCGGCATCCTGCGGAGCGTCCGCGTCGTTTCGCTCCCGCACGCCGAAGTCCACACCGACCACGGATCGAAACGGTCGCGTGCCGGGCGCCATGTTCACGAGTTCGACCATCCGGTCGCAGACCATCTGCGGGTCGGTCGGCACCTCCGGATCGGCGAAGATTCCCTCGAACGCCGTGTCCATCTCCGCGCGTGCTTGTGGCACTGATGCCGGATAGGTCTCGGCGCGGCCGTCTTCGTCGGCCGGCCCGGGACCCTGGCCGAACAACTCGGTCGTGAATGGGCCCGGCTGTACGGACACCACGTCGACTCCCGACGTAGCGAGTTCCGAGCGCAACCCCAGCGAGTAGCCCTCGAGAGCCCACTTGCTCGCGTGGTAGATCGTGAAGAACGGGACGGCGAAGCGACCCGCGATCGAGCTCACGTTGATGAACAGCCCTGTACCCGCCTGCCGCATCGTGGGCAGGAACGCCCGGGTCACGCGATGGACGCCCACAACGTTCACGTCCAGTTGCCGGGCGAGCTCGGCCGGGGTGAACGCCTCGGTGATGCCCATGAACATCTGGCCGGCGTTGTTGATCACGACGTCCGCGGCACCCGACTCCGCGATCACCGTCTCGGCCGCACCTTCCACGGACGCATCCGAGGTGACATCCATTTCCAGCACTCGCAGATCAATCCCTTCCGACTGGACGAGCCCGCGAAGCTCGTTGGCCACGCCGCTGTTCTTGCCGTCCACGCCGCGCATCGTGGCATATACACGATGGCCGTCCCGAGCGAGTTGCTCAGATACGATGCGGCCGAATCCTGTACTGCAGCCTGTTACAACGATCGTCTTCATGTGCTCTCCCAAATAATCTAGGCCAATTCCTCGGCGATCAGTGAGCGCTTACGCTTGAGCGCACCCGACATTTCGGCAAGCGTCGTCTTCTCCAGGTAGCGACGAATCGAGTCCCGTAGAGCCTTGAACTCATCATGCAACGGGCAGGGCGCGTAGTCGCTGCACATCTCGAGACCCACAGCACATCTATCCAGATGGTCGGAACCGTCAATGATCCGCTTGATATCGATCAGCCTGATGTCGACAGGGTCCCGCGCCAGC
>JARFPW010000318.1 GCA_029288095.1 Gemmatimonadota bacterium | reverse complement strand
CTTCCGGGAGAAGCGTCCGCAGTCTCGGGTGCGGGCTGAGTGCCACCACAGGCGCCCACGATCAAACAGCACAATAGACCCAATCTGGTCATGGTGATTCCCATCCACTGTCTTCGAGGTGCTCACTCACCGCAGTGATCGATCCCTCTACCTCCGCCTCGTACTCGTCGAGCAAGGCCAGGTAGTACTGGTTCCAAGCGTGATACATGGCCCGCAGGCGGTTTCTGAATTCGGCGAGCGCCCCGACGTCTCTCGTTAGCAGGCGCCCGGCGTGAAAGTCCCAGATCGAGACGATGGAGCCGAACGCCAACACACTCAGGTCCGAGTCAAAATACTCGCCATTGTATATCAGCCGAGGGTTGATGTTCTCGTACAGGTTTCCGAGGCGGGTCACGAGGGCCGGGTCGCCCAGTTCTGTAAGCTGTCCGGACGCGACCATCGTGGTCCAGGCCGAGCTCCGCGGAAACATCGTGCGGTTCGAGTTGACGACGTGATCCAGGCTCACCTGCACCGAATCACCCGGCATAGATGCGGGCTCGCCGAACCAGTCCAGCAAGGCCACGTAGTGGCCCGACAGGGCCTCCTGCTCGGCCCGGACATCGCCGATGTCGGCCCGGTCCTCTCGCAGCTCGTCCCGTAGCTGGGCCAGCGCGGCCCTCGCCTCCTCCGCACGCTCCCCGGCCTGGGCGTTGCCCTCCAGGACAATCGCGAGGTACACGGAGGCGACGATGACCACCGCCTCCGCCGCGAGCCGCTTCCAGGGGATTCCGCCGTTGGGCACGGCCGCTATTTCTCGAACGCTTCGGTGGTCGTCTCGATGGGAACGTCCCTCGTCTCATGCTCGTGTCGCACCTGGCGAGCGAAGAATATGCGGGCTGGAAAGCCCGGACGCACGTTGAGTCGTGCTATCCCTCGAAGGCGCCTATTTCCATCGGCACGACCGTGCCCGTGTCGTCGAAGCACTCACCCGAGAAGCTGTCGTCGTCCTGCCGCTCCAGATCGCACTCGATGTAGTTGCTGTTGCCCGGAGCCTGGAAAGAGAACGTAAACCTGGAATCGGTGAGCATCAGCTCATTCATCACGATCCGCATGTCTTCGACGGCTGGCACGGTGATGGCGCCTTCCAGGTCGTCTCCTGATCCGGTGAACTCGAAGTTGAGCGGCATCGGATCGACGGAGCCGGGGTTGAGGATCGAACCGGCGATGACCTGCAGGTCGGCAGGTGCTTCGACGGCGGGGGCTTCGGCTTCGGCTCCGGCTTCCTGGGCATGGAGGCCGGGGGCCGCCATCAGAAAGGCGCCCATCGTAAGCACGGCAAAGGTCGAACGTCTCATGTCTACATCCCATCCAGTGTGGTACGAAATCCGGTCCCGGCCTCGTACGGAGCGCCGCCGACGAAAGATTCTACTCGCGACCCGCAGCCTCCACTTCAAGTCGTGCCTGCGCGAGGTGCGTGGCGAGGATTGGGCGGGCCGGCCCGTGGGTCCGCGACACTTCTCGCTCCCGTCTCCCGTACATTGAACCAACCAGGCAGTGCGCCGAACCCATACAGCAGGTCAGGAGACCCATGAGTGACACGAACGATACGACCGCGCCCCTGTTGAACAAGGCAGAACGGAAGGCTATCAGCGCGGCGAGAGAGAAGCTCGACGAGTCGCAGAAACACGCCGTCATTCGCCTGTTTCGTCGCTTGCTCGAGGTGCGTGAGATGGATGCGAGCGCGGCGGACAAGCTGCGGAAGGCGATCCCGGACGAGCAGGACGCCAAGTCGGCGCTGGACGCTCTGCAGAGCTCGGCGAGCCAGATCAAGGACCTCGCATGGGACGACCGTACGTGGCCGGCTCGCGTCGGTATCGGCGCAGCGACCGTAGTCGCCGCGACCGTGGCAGGACAGAGCGCGGGCCTCGCACTGCTCGGGACGGCAATCGCGATTCCGCTATGGGTGGTGTTCGGCAACGGCCATGAGTTCGCAGGTGCCCTCGTGGCGGACCTCGAAGCCAGCCTCGACCCGACGGCCGTGAGCGACCAGCCGATTCTCGAATCGGCCGAGGAGGTAATGGTCGAGGAAGTACCTGAGGCCGAAGCCGAAGCGGAGGCAGAGGCGGAAGCAGGGCCCGAGGCGGAGACCGAGGCCGAAGCCGAAGCCGAGCCCGCGGCTGAGCCGGAAGATCTCGGCGATCCGCAGCCGGAAGACCGCGACCTGACGAAGCTGTTCTACGAGATTCGCGATCGCGGCGAGGAAGCCATCGGTGAGCTGCGCGAGCGGGGGGAGACGTTCTGGCAGCGTATCCAGAGGGAAGCGAAGAAGGACTGACGGCGGGCGCACTTCGACGTCCCGGCGACCCGCCCGGAGAGTAGAGGGGGGTCGCCACTGCTCAACCTTCGCGTGCTCGGCCTGGCACTCGACATGCTGCGTGTCGCCTCGTTCCGGCTTGCCTCCGCTACTCTCCGCCGCTCCCGCCACCTACAGGTCGCGGTCACGGTCGCCATACTCGCGGTCGTCGGCTTCCTGATCAGGTTCAGCGGCGCCTACGCCGGAACTACGACTGCATACGGACCCTAGTGGGGCCCCGTTAGTTACAATTGGGTTCGACGCCGCACACCAGGATCTGGCCACACCAGATGCAGTCCCCATGCCGCGGGATGGCCATTTCGGCTTCGGGCGATCCAATAAGCTCCATCTCAAGGGCTCCAATGGAGGCGCCGACAACGCTCTGCTGCGTCGTTCCGATCGCAGCTTGGTTCGCCACCTCGTTGTCGTAGATGCCGTATATCAAGGCCACCGGGCGGGCTCCTGGCTCAGCATCGCCCACATATACACGCATCGAATCGAGACCCACGTCACTCATCGTGGGCCGTATCGGCGTGCCCAAACCTGGCACCTGGATTGGAATGCCGATGCGACCGGGATCCCCCGGCTCCCATCCAGCGCTGTCCGGGGGAGGACGGTGATTTCCCCTACCATATGCCCTGCCTCCGACATTGATATTGGCTCTCCGTCGGTTCGAGACAATCAGTCCCGGAGGGCTCGGCGGCGGGGCCGCCAAACCGCCCGCCGCTTCTTCATCGGGGACAGCCGCATCGTCAGCCACCGCCCCTCCCTCATCGGCGACAGCTTCGATCGAGGCCTCACGCGATACCTCCTCGTCAGGAGTGCACGTTGCCAACGGAATGGCCAGCAGCGGAATGAGGAAGACCCCCATCCACCGCGCGAGTTTTCCTAAAGACATCATCGCCTCCCTGTTGGTAAGTTCAAGGAACGGGACCGCTGTCCGCCCGAAGTGCCGAATAGGCGGCCATAGCTTCCCGCGCTTGAGCGGTGTCTCCGAGTGCAGAGTACGAATGAGCGCGATGCTGGCGTGCCAGCGTACGCTGACCCCAGCTCGAGGACTGCGAGTCCAGCTCGATGGCGCACGACTCGACGCGCTCGAACTGCTCGATAGCCTCGGCGTCTCGTCCCGCGAGCTGTGCCAGCAGACCCGCCAGGAAATGGTCCTTCAGGCTGGTGCGGTCTTTCTCTGAAAGGCCGTGGAGCACTTCGTCGAGGGTAGTGTCTATGTCGGGTGACGGTTCTTCGGTACCGGCGGCAGCATCCAGCGCCATGAAACCTCGCCAGACAAGCGGAACCTCCACGTTCTCTTCCGCCCAGCCGTCGAACCATCGAGCCCGCGTTTCAGGTGAAACGGCCAGGGCCGGCCATATCCAGGACAAGATTGCCTTTCGAACCTGGACCGCCTGCCGCGGGCTGTATCCCTGGTCATCCCATTCCGCAAAGATTGCTTCGACGGCCGCATCCAACTCGCGACTTGGACCCGACACTCCATACGACGTCAGTTCCGCGACTGGGCGGGCGATCTGGCCCATCTTGAGGCGCTCGCCCTCTGCATCCGGATCCGCGGTCTCGTATGTCCACGTCGACCAGATGGGTTCAGCGATAGCCAACGCACGCTCCGGCATCCCAAGGGCGAGGAAGACGTTGGCGGCTTCGAACGGCATCGAGGCGCCGTCATGTAGATCGCGGACCGCCGAATCCAGCGATTCAGTTGCCCCCTCAATATCGTCCAGGGCGAGCTTCAGGATGGCGATCCGGGCCCGATCTTCCCGGGTAGTGTCCGTACGCAGCGACAGCGACCTTTCACGCAGGCTGAGAATCTCGGCGGTCAGATCCTTGACCGCTGAAGAATCCTCTCCACATCCGAGCGTGCCAAGCTGTAAGGTCAGCAAGTTCGCAAGTTCGTCGTATGGCCTCGCTTGCTCCGGGTACATCAGCCGCCAGTCGTCGAGTGACCGCCTGTAGTTGAGGGCAAGTCGACTCGCACCTTGTGCGGCCTCGCGTTGGATCTCCTCGCCGACGGCTGACGGTTCGACCCAGCGGATCGAGTCTCGCAGCAACGGACAGAAGCCGACCTGGTCCCCGGCCTCGGCGACCTCGTAAGGGGCCCTGGAGGGTGCATCGGGTAATTCGAACGCGGTGCATTGGATGTTCGTCGCAGCGATCAGCAAGTCGTGGTTGATGTCCGCGAGGCTGCCGTGCGAGAGTTGCCAGTCAGGGGACCGGTCCGCCGCTGTCTCAAACGCCGTCCAGGCCGCGTTGAGATTCCGACGCGGCAGCAGACCATCCGGCGCCACCTCCTGCAACATCGGATCGTAGATCTCGACCGAGCCTGACAGCAGCCATGCTTCTGTGTCGTTGGGATTCCGTTCGAGGATGGACCGATAGCGGTGTCTCGCATCCTCGTAGTCGCCCCTCCAGAAGGCGCCGAAGGCCTCTATATGCGCCTGGAAGCCTGGCCTGACTTCCCTCACCTCCAACAACCTGACCGCGGTCTGGCTGAGCCGCGCAATCTCGTGGCCTACGTCCACGATTCGCTGCCCGTCTCTGCCTACCTGCCAGAACAGCGTGACCGCCAGGTAGTGGTTGGCACGGGCGAACAAAGAGTCTTCGAGGATTGCCGCACGGAAATGTCGCTCGGCGGCCTCCAGGCGCCAGGCATAGAGCGAGTCGAGTCCGTCCTGGAAGCTCCGGTGAGCAATCGTGTTTGGGGACTCGCTCCTCAGTTGCTCGGGACTCAACTCCTGTTCGCGCAACCCGAGGGCATGCATCGCCACCGGAGCGACGAGGTCCTCAAGGTCCTGATCCGGGCCCGAAAGCATGAACGCCCGGTCAACAGGGCGCCGTCGCTTGACGTCATAGATGGTGGCTTCGAGGTCAACACTATCGTCGTGCACGGCGAGGCTCAGCCCGACCAGGATGCCGATGTCCAGGGTGTCGGCCATCTCGAACGCCTGGTCCAACGTCGGTGCGTCAGAACCGCGAAGTCCCTGCCGCAATCGCACGCCCCCCAGGGCACTCGTCGGCGTATTCGTCAGAGTCGTCCATCCGCCCAACTGTCGATTGAATCTGTCTGCCGCGATATGCGCCAATTCCAGGTTCCGGGGCGACTCGAGGCCGGTACCGATCGGCATGGCGACCCAGGGTCCGCGGGGCAAGGCGGCGTCCGCCTTCATGACCTGCACGACGGTATAGCCGCTCGCTGACAGCAGGATGATACCGATGACAGTGGCCGCGATCCGGACCGGCAAACTGAGCCTCGATGGCCGGCGGGGTACGGCCGCATGTCTAATGTGCGGTGTGCGTACGAGCCGGCCCTGTGCACTGATGTCGAAGATCCAGCCGACGACGACGGCGATAGGGAATCCGATCAGGATGATCCAGGCCATGACGCCGGGAAGCCCGGAGAAGAACCCCAACTCTTCCGTGAGCC
>JARFPW010000281.1 GCA_029288095.1 Gemmatimonadota bacterium | reverse complement strand
CCGGCGCAAACACCAATCGGACATCAGGGTACCGCTGGTACTCGTACAACATGTAGCGCCCGCCGTTGAACAGAGAAACGACCTGGCACACCCGGCCGCTACCCTCTTCGCACGAGGCTTGCAGCTCTTCCGACAAGAGCTGGATGGCGTCGTAACGCTCTTCCGGGGTCAACTCGGTGGCGGCGCCTCCCAACAGCCTCTCGGTCACGTCACTGATCTCAACCAGTTGATCGAGTTGAAGCCCGGGACACGTCGGCTCGTCCTGCCGGTTCTGCGCCAGGAAACCATTCCGCAGGTAGTCCTGGTCCTCGGTGGCGACGGCATCGACACACGACCGCGCGCAATGGTGATTCGTCATCACCAGCCCGTCAGGTGAGACGAACGAGGCAGAGCAGAACGTGCCGTAACGCAGCGAGCTGAGCCGCGCGTGTTCGAGCCATTCGGACGACGGCCGGAATCCGTAGGTCTCCTCCCAGTAATCGAGTGGAGCGTGCTCGAACGTCCACATGGTGCCCATCTCGGTGCCGCTCAGCTCGATGCTGCCTGCCGCGGCGAGGGCTCCCGCTGGGGGTTGGAGCGCGGGCGAGCTCGCGGCCTCGGGCGCCAGGTCGACGACCGGTTGAGGTGACTGGCCACTGCTCGCGCAACCGACGGCGAGCAAACTCACGAGTAATGGCGTAAGGCTTCTGTTAGCTGTCATTTTTCGAGCATCTGCCGCAGGACGGTCTGCAAGATGCCTCCGTTGGTGTAATAGGTGAGTTCAACTTCCGTATCGATCCGCACCTCAGCCTCGAACACGACGGTCTCGTTACCGGACGGCCGTGCGGTCACGCGGACGGTAGCTCCGGGCCGGAGGCCATCGGCCAGACCGTCGATGTCATACACCTCGGTCCCGTCTAGTCCGAGGTCGTCCGCAGTGGTTCCATTCGGGAACTGCAGGGGAAGGACACCCATCCCGATCAAGTTACTCCGATGAATTCGCTCGTATCCCGTCGCGATGACGGCACGCACACCCAGGAGCGCAGGCCCCTTTGCCGCCCAGTCGCGCGATGATCCCGTTCCGTATTCCTTTCCGGCGATCACGATCAACGGGACGCCTTCATCCCGATAAAGCATGGCGGCATCGAAGATCGACATCTGCTCGCCGTCGGGGAAATGCGCGGTGAATCCACCCTCCACGCCCGGCACGAGCTGGTTGCGCAGCCGCACGTTGGCGAACGTACCGCGCATCATTACCTCGTGATTCCCACGGCGAGATCCATACGAATTGAAGTCGCGCCGCTCCACGCCTGCGTTCTGCAGGTAGCGCGCGGCGGGGGAGTCCACCGAAATCGACCCGGCCGGCGAAATATGGTCCGTCGTCACCGAATCACCGACGAGAGCGAGCACGCGTGCGTCGCGGATATCAGTCAGCGGAGCCGGGTCGATCGCCATGTCTTCGAAGAACGGTGGCAGCCGCACATACGTCGAGTCCTCGCGCCACTCGTATCGGCTGCCGGTCGGAATGGGTAGTGCGCGCCACGAATCGTCGCCCGTGAACACGTCGGCGTATTCCTGTTCGAACTGCTCGGTGGTCACCGAGTCCCGCACCGTGTCTCGAATCTCCGCCTGAGTCGGCCACAGGTCCTTGAGATATACCGGCTGTCCATCGGTACCCGTGCCCAGCGGCTCCCCGTAGAGGTCGATATCCATGCGGCCGGCCAGCGCGTACGCCACCACAAGCGGCGGAGAGGCGAGATAGTTGGCTCGCGTGTCGGGATTGATCCGACCCTCGAAGTTGCGGTTACCCGAGAGCACGGAGCATACCGTGAGATCCCCTTCGCGGATCGACCGGGTGATCGGTTCCGGCAGAGGGCCACTGTTGCCGATGCACGTCGTGCATCCGTATCCGACCAGGTTGAAGCCGAGTTGCTCGAGGTACGGCGTCAGGCCCGCCTTATCGAGGTACTCCGTGACCACCTTCGATCCCGGTGCCAGGCTGGTCTTCACCCAGGGCTGCCTGGCGAGGCCCGCTTCAACCGCTTTGCGGGCGACCAGCCCGGCGCCCACCATCACGCTCGGATTCGATGTATTCGTGCAGCTGGTGATCGCGGCGATCACCACCGCACCGTCACTAAGTGTGAACTCCACCGGTTCGCCGGTGAGCGCTTCCGCCACCGTGTGCACGCCTTCCCTCGGGCCCCCGGCGACGGCCGTGGCCCGCCAGGACTCGAACGCCACTCGGGAGTCCCGGAGTCGAATGCGCTGCTGAGGCAGCTTGGGGCCGGCGATGCTCGGCTCCACGGTCGCGAGGTCGAGCTCCAATGCGTCCGTGTAGTCGGCATCGTCGATCCCGGGCTCGTGGAAGACGCCGAGTTCCCGCGCATAGGCCTCGACCAGAGCAACGTGTTCCGCGTCGCGGCCGGTGAATCGCAGGTAGTTCAACGTCTCCGCGTCGATCGGGAAGATCGCGCATGTCGAGCCGAACTCCGGGGACATGTTTCCGAGCGTCGCCCGGTCGGCCAAGGACAGGGCCGGGAGACCGTCACCGAAGAACTCCACGAACTTCGAGACGACGCCTCGCGAACGCAGCATCTCCGTCACGCGAAGAACTAGATCGGTAGCCGTAGCGCCCTCGGGCAACGTCCCGTGGAGTCGAAATCCGACGACTTCGGGGACCAGGAAGCTGATCGGCTGTCCCAGCATCGCGGCCTCGGCTTCGATCCCGCCCACGCCCCAGCCGAGGACGCCCAGTCCATTGATCATCGTGGTGTGGCTGTCGGTTCCCACGAGCGTGTCGGGATAGGCCAGCGTCTCCCCGCCGTGAGTCTCGGAGAACACGACCCGGGCGAGATACTCGAGATTAACCTGGTGGACGATGCCCGTGCTCGGCGGAACGACCCGGAAGTTTTCAAACGACTCCTGGCCCCAACGGAGAAAAGCGTAACGCTCCTGATTGCGCTCGAATTCCCGTTCCGTGTTGATGAGCAGCGAGGCGAGCTTGCCGAACGAGTCGACCTGAACCGAGTGGTCGATGACCAGTTCCGACGGCATCATCGGGTTGATCAGCGTCGGGTCCCCACCGAGAGCCGCCATCGCATCCCGCATCGCGGCAAGATCGACAACGGCCGGGACGCCCGTGAAGTCCTGCAGGATGACCCGCGAAGGCCGGAAGGCAACCTCACGTTCCTCGGACGGATCCCAGGACGCCAGCGCTTCTATGTCATCGGCGGTGACCGAATCGCCATCCTCCCACCGCAGAAGGTTCTCAAGCAAGATCTTGATCGAGTAGGGAAGACGGTTCACACGGCCGACGCCCTGACGCTCCAGGGCACCGATATCGTACAACACGGCCGTCACCCCTTCGGGTGTGGTGAACGTCCGTCGGGAGCCGAAAGAGTCGATCGTTCCTTCTCGCTTCATGACTGCCTTTCGAAGGGCTGACGTTTACGTCGGGGGCGGAGGCCAGAGCGTCTCAAGAATCGGATTCCATACTCCTTAATATGGCCTGGCACGCAGTAGGCGGCGAGTACCTGGCCCGAGTCCGGTTTGTTGCCCGGGTGGCAGTGCGAGGGCCGGCACCGAATATTCCGCGACGCCAGTCGGGATGATGCGGGCGGGAGTTCCAACCATCGATCGAGACTCGAGTTGCTGACGACATGACCAGGCCATACAGACCGGACCACCGGGGCCCGGTGTTCAATTTCTTCTGGCCACTGACGAGCTACCTGGCGACGCATGGCACTTCATTTCTCGGTGCGATCCTGTTCTACGTCCTGAACCGCACCACGGTGATCGGAAGGTCGAATGTTCCGAGGAGCCGCAACACTTTGCTCCTGTCCAACCATCAGTCACTGATCGACAGCTTCTTCATCGGATTCACCGCGTACTTCGGCCCGTCATTCATCAAGCCGTACCTGATTCCCTGGAACCCGGCCGGGGAGGAGTTCTTTTACCAGAACGCCTGGCAGTCCTGGTGGTCGGATCAATGGAAGTGCATTCCGGTACGCCGGCGCCGCCGTGATCTGGGTGCACTCAATCGCATGCTTCACGCCCTCAAATCGGGCACGATGATCCTGTTCCCGGAAGGGACGCGCTCACGCAGCGGGGCCATAGGACGCGGCCGGCCCGGGGCAGGCGTGGTGATCCTCAAGCACCAGCCAACTGTCATACCGGTCACCATCGACGGGTTGGATCGGGTGCTGCCTGTCGATGCCCGGTGGCCGCGGATCTTTCAACGGGTGTATATCGTGTTCGGCGAGCCGGTGGACTACGCGGAATACCTCACCGACACGACCTCTCGTGCGGCGGCGCAGCAGATCGTCGATCACGTGATGGAGACCCTGCAATCGCAGCTGGAGTGGATACAGGCACTCAAGTCCGGTGAGGCTGACCGGCGGCGCCCACCATGGATCGGATCCGGCGGAGCCAGCTCTTGAGGGGGAGCAAAGGGAACATGCGACGAACATTACCCCGCGGCGTCGCCGCAGGGCTTACCGCACTCTTATTCACGGGTTGTGCGACAGGAGACGACATGCATCCGACGGTCAGGCTCGAGACATCTCTCGGCGATATTCGCGTAGAACTGTTCACCGAGGATGCACCGGTGTCAGCGGCAAACTTCCTGTCGTACGTGGACAGCGGATTCTACGAGGGTCTGGTTTTCCATCGAGTGATTCCCGGCTTCATGGTCCAGGCTGGCGGTTACGAGCCAGACATCAGCGAGCGGCCGGTCACCGGGGATACGATAGTCAACGAATCGGATAATGGACTGAAGAACCTGCGCGGCACGGTGGCGATGGCACGTCTGCCGACACCCCACAGCGCCCGGTCTCAGTTCTTCATCAACCTCGTCGACAATGCGAGCCTGAACCACGGGACCGAGCCCGGAGAATGGGGTTATGCCGTCTTCGGCAAGGTGATCGAAGGGATGGACGTAGTTGACGAGATTGCCCGGCAGCCCACGGGAAGAGCGGGCATGTTCCAGGACGTTCCGCTGGAGACGATTGTCATCCGGGCCGCCAAGCGCGCAGCCGACGTCCCCATCGTGGTCACCGACTCGGCGGATCAGGCCGACAGTCCGCCCTCTTAGACCGTCACGCCGACACCAGAGGTCACCTCAGCGAAGACCGGCAGCGTCTCCTCCAGGATTGCCCGAGTGATCACGAGTGGAGGCGAGATCCGGATTACCTGGTGGTGCGTATCGTTGCACAGGATCCCCCGCTCCATGAGCGCTTCGCAGAACGGCCGCGCCGGGCCCGATTCATCCTTGATCACCACGCCGATCATCAATCCGCGGCCGCGTACATGGTCTATGTGCGGAGAGTCGATGGCACGAAGCTCCTCTGCGTACCAGTTGCCGAGCTCCAGCGACCGCGCCGCCAGCCCTTCATCGACGATCACGTCCAGGGATGCCTGACCCACGGCGGCACCCAGGGGATTCCCGCCGAACGTCGATCCATGATCCCCGGGATGGAAGACACGCATCACGTCCTCGTTGGCCAGAATCGCAGAGACGGGATAGACACCGCCGCCCAGCGCCTTGCCGACGATGAGCACGTCTCCCCGGGTGCCGTCCCAGTCGCCGCAGAACAGCTTCCCGGTCCGGCCGAGTCCCGTCTGGATCTCGTCGTTGAGCAGCAGGACGCCATTCTTCCGGCAAAGCTCGTGGCAGTCGTTCAGGTAGCCGTCAGGCGGCACCACGATGCCACCCTCGCCCTGAATGGGCTCGACGAGAAACGCCACGGTACGCTCCGAGATCGCCGCTTCGAGTGCCTCGAGATCACCGAACGGGATGTTCCGGAAACCCGGCGCAAACGGACCGAAACCCTCGCGATATTGCTCCTCTGATGAGAAGCCGACGATCGTCGTAGTTCGTCCATGGAAGTTATTGTCGCAGACGATGATCTCAGCCTCTCCCTCGGCGAGGCCCTTCGTCTCGTAGCCCCATTTGCGTGCAACCTTGATGGCCGTCTCTACCGCCTCGGCACCGGTATTCATGGGAAGCGCGCGGTCGAAGCCGGTCGTGTCGCACAGGGCCTTGAGGAACGAACCCATGCGATCGTTGTGGAAGGCCCGCGACGTCAGCGTGAGGCGTGAGGACTGGTCATCGAGTGCCTGGATGATGGCCGGGTGTCGATGACCCTGATTCAGGGCAGAATACGCCGACAACATGTCCAGATAGCGGCGATCGTCGACATCCCAGACGAAACATCCCTCGCCACGGTTCAGCACCACCGGAAGGGGACCGTAATTCCGGGCACTGTATCGATCGGTTTCCTGTATGAATCCCGTGGTGCGCGACATGCTATGCGTCCTTGTGGTGCCGTATGCGTTTGCCCGCGACGCCAGCCGCGGCAGGGACAAGGGAGAGCTTAGGCGCGGGTCTGCGGGCGCGCAATCGCCTGGTACGGCAGGCTTCAATGGTCTGGACAGGACCGCCCGGCGGGGACATTCTGTCGGCGAGCCACCCGGTGTTCGTATCCAGAAACAGGAGGAGTGCGTGTACATTTTCGTGACGGTTGTGCTGGCTCTGCTGATCGCCGGGTTTGGCCTCGGTG
>JARFPW010000239.1 GCA_029288095.1 Gemmatimonadota bacterium | reverse complement strand
GTTCAGCACGGTGAGCCCTTCCTTCAGTGCCCGACCGCTTCGAGGCCGCACCTGGCCCTCGATTCCCGGCGGCAGCGCGATGCGAATCCCCGCCGACACGGCGGCCCGCTCCCCGGGTGCCAGCACGATCGATTCGCAGGCTACGAGATCGATGCCCGCGTCGCCTTCACGCGCCGGCCTGAACTCCGCCTCATCGGGCGCCGCCGATGCCGGATGCTCCGGAAGCAACTGGATCCGAACCGTCGGGATGTCTGCGTTCATGGCGGGAAGATATCCGCGTGCCACCCGCTCGACACTTCGGGCAGGCTCCAGTAGCATGGCGAACACCGTGATCGATATTCCCGCAGCCGCGGAGGAAGACGTGAGTGTGTCCCGCGAGACCATGAACGGCGTGAGCGTCGCCACGTGGAGCGAACTCGAGGACCGGCAACCCGCGTATGCACTCGTGGGCGAGGTGGACCTGGTCGTCGTCCGCCATGATGAGAACGTGTCCGTTCTCTACGGCCGCTGTCTTCACCGCGGAGCCCTGCTGGCCGACGGCCACGTGGACGGTGACAACCTGATCTGCGGCGTCCTCTACTGGGACTATCGGCTGGACACGGGCGTCAGCGAGTACGAGTACTCGGAGGCCCTGCAGCGCTTCCCGGCCTGGGTGGACCACGAGGCGGATGCTGTATTCGTCGATGGCTCGGCGGTGGCCGAGTGGGCCGAAGAGCATCCCCAGCCTTACAAGCGTGACGAGTACCTCGGCCTGTACGCCGACGTGCACGGGACCCCCGAAGAGCCGCACAATGGGTACATCCAGACACTGGCGCGCGACGGACTGAAATCGTGGGGCCATCACGGCAAGGTGTCGGCGATGGGAATCCCGGCGCCCGACCTGCCCGGATGGGCGGACATCCAGATCCTCACCGCGCAGCTCGCGGCGCGCCCGCTGGCCGACGATGCTGAGGTGGATGCCTCGCTGGTGATCGGACCCCGCGCTGCCCGCCCGCTGCGCCTCGACATCCCGCTGTTCGTCAGCGACATGAGCTTCGGCGCTCTGAGTGAGGAGGCGAAGGTCGCGCTCGCGCGCGGAGCGGAGCTGGCCGGGACAGGGATCTGCTCCGGCGAGGGAGGCATGTTGCCCGACGAGCAGGAGGCCAACTCCCGCTACTTCTACGAACTGGCGTCAGCCAAATTCGGCTGGAGCCTCGACCGGGTGAAGGTCTGCCAGGCCTTCCATTTCAAGGGAGGGCAGGGGGCCAAGACCGGCACGGGCGGCCACCTTCCCGGCACCAAAGTTTCTGGCCGCATCGCGGAGGTGCGGGATCTGGAGCCGGGTCAGGATGCGATCAGCCCGTCCAGGTTCCCCGACCTGGTGAAGCCGGCTGACTTCCGGGGCGTCGCGGAGGAAGTGCGCGGAGTGACCGGCGGCATTCCGATCGGCTTCAAGCTGTCCGCCCAGCACATCGAGCAGGACCTGGACTTCGCGCTGGAAATCGGCGTCGACTACGTGATTCTCGACGGCCGGGGCGGCGGTACCGGCGCGGCTCCGGAGATCTTCAAGAACAACATCTCCGTGCCGACGATTCCGGCCCTCGCCCGGGCACGGCGGCATCTCGACGGCAGCGATGCGAGTGACGTGACGCTGATCATCACCGGTGGCCTCCGGACCGAGTCGGACTTCGTGAAGGCGATGGCGCTCGGCGCCGACGGCGTGGCGATCTCGAACTCGGCGATCCAGGCGATCGGCTGTCTGGGCATGCGTGCGTGCCACACGAACAACTGCCCGGTCGGGATAGCCACACAGAAGGAACATCTCAGGCAACGACTTGTTGTCGAGGCGTCGGCTCAGAGGCTCGCGAACTACCTGGGAGCAACGGTGGAACTGATGAAAATCCTGGCCCGCGCCTGCGGTCATTCCCGCCTGGCTGACTTTTCGACCCACGACCTGACGACGTGGAAGGACGAGATGGCGCGCCTGTCCGGAGTGGCCTTCGCGGGCGTCGGCCCCGCGGAGCAGGGTTCGTGAGCGTTGCAGAGGCCAGGCTCCAGTTGCACTGGGCGGTCCAGGTGCTCGCCCGGTTCGGAGACGCCCACGTCGATGCGCGGCCCGACTTCAGCCACAGCGCGCTCACCTGGGATCCGGCCGCACGCCGCTTCAACACGGAGGCGGACGCGGCCGGCCGGCGGCTGCAATTCGATCCGGTCGATCTGACCTTTCGGCTGGAACGGGCCGGAGCCGAGGCCGCCGAGTTCGCTCTGCGAGGCAGGACGCTGACTGACGCGCTCGGCTGGCTGGCCGCCATCCCGGACAACATCGGGCGACTCGAGATCGGAGGACCCGACGTTCCGGCCCATCCAGTCAGTCGGGGAGCCGCCTTCGATCCGGATCCCGACGATGCCGCGGAGCTGGCGACCTGGTTCCACTCGGCACACGAAGCGCTCACGGGACTGCGCGGCGTGTGGCCTTCGGCGAGCCCCGTGCGCTGCTGGCCGCACCACTTCGACGTCGCGATCCTCATCCCGCTCGACACGCCGGAGGTACAGCCGGATCCCGAGAAGGCTCGCAGCGTCGGCGCGGGAATGACGCCGGGTGACGCTACCTACCCGGAGCCCTACTGGTATGTCACGCCATGGCCGTACCCGGCTCGGCCCGATCTTCCTGCGCTTCCCGCCGGTGCGGTGTGGCACACCGAAGGGTGGCTAGGGGCGGTGCTTCATGGGGCGGACGCCATGCTCGCGGGTCCGGAAGGGATCGCCGAGTACCTGGCGGCGGCCGCGGAAATCTGCGCCGGAATGGCCGGGCGCTAACCGCGTACCTTGCACCTGCTCCCGCCTTCGCCATAATGCTTTCCGGGGCCGTAAGATACTGTCCTGAAGTCCCGTGGTGTCACACGCGAGGAACGAGATTATGAACGCGATACGAAGACTTGGATTCGCGGCTGCTGCCGTGAGCATGCTGTTGGCGCCGATCCCGCTGAACGGGCAGGTCGGCGAGGCTGACGCGGACGAGACCCGTATGGGTCGATTCGACTTCGGCAAGATGTGGACGTTCGAATACGCGCCGATGGAGTACTTCTCCGAGACCTATGGATTCGAGGCGAACGCCGACTGGTTCGATCGTGCCAGGC
>JARFPW010000218.1 GCA_029288095.1 Gemmatimonadota bacterium | reverse complement strand
GCTCCGAGGCGTGTTGAAACTGCCGTTCAGCCTCCTCGATGAGCAGCTGCTGGATCTGCAGCAACGTCGCCTCGTCGAGGTCCGCGGAGCCGGCAGCCAGAACCGCATCACGTACACGTTCGATTTGACGAGTGAAGGAAGAGAGAGAGCGCGCGAGCTGCTGGCCACCAATGGGTATGTCGGGCCGGCCCCGGTGCCGCTCGAAGCGTATACCGACTGGGTGAAGGACCAGACAATCCAGGGCATCGTCGTGACGGCCGACGGAATTCGTGACGGCTTCTCGCATCTGGTGTACGACCAGTCGTTTCTCGATCAGCTTGGCCCGGGAATCAACTCCGGCCTGTCGCTGTTCCTCTACGGCCATTCCGGAAACGGAAAGACGACGATCGCAGAGGCGATTGCCGGCATGCTCGGAGGTGAGGTCTATCTTCCCTACGCACTCGAGGTCCAGGGCAACATCGTCGTCCTGTTTGATCCTGTGTACCACAAGCACGTCGATGGCGATGGAGTATCCGACGATGATCCGTTCGGCACGAGCCCTCTGTTCCACCAGGACACGCCGCACGATGCCCGGTACGCCAGGATCAAGCGTCCAGTGGTGTTCGTGGGCGGTGAGATGACACTGGAGCAGCTCGACCTGCAATACGATCCCGACTCGCGCATCTACCAGGCGCCTTCGCACGTCAAGGCTAATGGCGGCGTGTTCATTCTCGACGATTTCGGTCGTCAGCACGTGCGCCCGCGCGACCTGCTCAACCGTTGGATGGTGCCACTCGAGAAGCGGATCGACTTTCTGGCCTTCAAGAACGGATACAAGTTCCCGATTCCGTTCGATTGCATGTTGCTGTTCGCCACGAACCTGAATCCGCTGGAACTGGTGGACGAGGCGTTCCTGCGGCGGATCCGCTACAAGATTCTCGTGGAGAGCCCAAGCCGAGAGCAGTACGAGGAGATCTTCCGTCGCTGTTGTGAGAATCGCGACATTCTCTTCGATCGCCATCGGGTCGAACACGTGTTCCGGCAGTACTATGCCCGACTGCAAATCGCGCCGCGCGGCTGCCACCCGCGCGACATCGTCGACACGCTCTGCAACGTCGCCAAATACAAGCGCATCCCGCCGTCGCTCACGACTGAACTTCTCGATGAAGCGTGCAGGTCGTACTTCCTGGACATGCCCGGCGCGGGTGGGGTGATTTCGGGGGCAGGCACGAACGTCAACGACGAAGACTAGAGCGGCCTCGTCCGGCTTGCGATGGAGACCTCCTCGATCACGAGCCGGTTAGGCACGACTCGCGCCCTGCCGCGTCTATGGCTGGGCTTTCGCAACGGGCTGGTGCGCGACGCTCCATTCCTGATTGTCGCCGTCGTCTTCGTGTTGGCCGCTGTTCTGTCGGCTCGCATCCTCGGGTATCCGGCCGACCTGGATCTCGGCGTTTCCTGGTCCGTAATGGCAACCTGGACCGGCCTGTATGCCGTTCCCGCTTTCCTTGCCATGCTCGTTCATGGCAAGGCGGTGAAGGGCTACAGCATATTCGAATCCTCTACATGGCGCCGCATAGGATTCCATTTCGCAGACCCGGGACGACTCCTCGGTCTCGTTCTCGTGGTCGGAGTGCTTCCGTTCTTCACGGCTGCGTTCGTCGCGTTCAAGGGCTCGATACCCGACGTCAACCCGTTCGCGTGGGACGTTCGGTTCATGGAGTGGGATCGGCTCGTCCACTTCGGCGTCCACCCCTGGGAGTTGCTGCAGCCCATACTGGGCTACCCTATCGTGACCAACGCCATCGACTTCACCTACTATTTGTGGTTCCCGGTCGTCTGGCTCACGATCATCTGGCAGGCGTGGCACGGCGACCGCGACTCTGATTCGCGAATGCAGTATCTGCTGACCTTCGCTCTCAGTTGGATCTTGCTGGGCACGCTGGCCGCAACCTGGTTGTCGTCCGCGGGTCCCGTGTATTTCGCCTCAGTGACCGGCGAGCCCGATCCGTTCGTACCGCTGATGGACTACCTTCGCGCTGTCGACGCCGACCACACCCTGCAGGCGATCTGGGCACAGGACGTTCTGTGGCAGTCGTACGCGGACCCCAGCCGACCCGCGATAGAAGGGATATCCGCCATGCCCAGCATGCACGTGTCGATGGGTGTCCTGATGGCCCTGCTGGGGTTTCGCGTTCGGAGATGGGTGGGCTGGGCCTATACGATCTTCGCTGTCCTCATCATGCTTGGTTCGGTACACCTCGCCTGGCACTATGCGATCGACGGCTACCTCGCAGCGATCGGGACGTTGGTTCTCTGGTGGCTGTGCGGTCGGTTCACGCGCTGGTGGAGAGCAACCGCGCGCGCTTCGGGCCAGGCCGGCTGACCGGTCATGGCTGCCGAAATCAGCCGTCCGTCCGCCGCCGCGGCCATGCGCAGGGCTCTCTACGAGAACACGCCGTTCGCGGTGCTGGTGGCCGTGTACGTTGTCGTCGGAGTCGTTGTGCTGGCAGGCGTTGGTCGGGCGCCGTCCCTGTCGCTCACCGAGACTTACGTCGTACCCGGCCTTCTCGTAGGACTCTATCTGTTCGCCACGCTTCTCGGCGCCATCGCGGTCCATGTGTTCGGCGAACGGCGAGCACCTTCCAGCGGCGAGACGTGGCGACGGGTCTACGAGCGTTGGCTGGGCCACGGCAGGCTGGTGCGCACGCTGGTGGTCTTTGTGGCGCTACCGGCTCTGCTCGACGTCATGTACGGGTTCCGACTCGCTCTCACCATCTTCGAGCCGTTCTATCTCGATCCGGCGCTCGCTCGCCTGGACGCGGTTCTTCATGGTGGGAATCAGCCCTGGGAGTTGCTGCAACCAGTCGTCGGCCATCCTGCTGTCACCCGGTTCATCGATCTGGTCTACGTATACGGGTGGTTTGCTGCGCTGTGGCTGGGAGCGATCTGGCAGACAGTCCATGGACGGGAGCCGATTCGCACCCAGTTCCTCCTGACGTTTGGCATCGCTTGGATTATTCTGGGAACGGCGCTGGCAATCATGACATCCTCCGCGGGCCCTGCGTTCTTCGGACGCGTCACCGGTCTGGACGATCCGTTCGCGGGACTGATGAGCTACCTCGCCTCGGTAGACCAACAGTCCGCGCTGCACGCGATCACGAACCAGGAGCGCCTGTGGTCTTCGTATACGGAGTGGGGCGGTATGACGGCCATGCCCAGCATGCACCTGGCGATCGTAACGGCGGTAGTGCTCGCCGGCATCCGCTCGCATCGCTGGCTAGCCTGGGTGCTGGTTCCTTTTGGATTCGTCATTCTGATTGGATCCGTCCATCTTGGCTGGCACTACGCTATCGACAGTTACGTGGGGATTCTCGCAGCATGTGGGATCTGGTGGATGAGTGGGCGTTTCGTCCGTTGGTGGGGGCAGCGCGTGAGCTACGCGGAGGTGCTGGATGAACAGTGAGAGGGCGACGACCGACACGGGCCTGGCCCGATGGTTCGTGCCATCGCTTGGCTCGCTTCTGGGGCTGACCGCCCTGTTGAACAGCCTTCTGTTTCGCAGCGGCGAGTGGTTCGCGTGGGACGGCGATGTGGGGAGGCACATACGGGTAGGCAAGACCATCCTCGATAACGGAGCGATTCCGCGGGTTGACCTGTTCTCACATACGCGCGGCGGTACGCACTTTGTACCCTATGAGTGGCTGTCGGAGGTGATCACCGCGGTTGTGCATTCCGCGGCCGGGTTGTCCGGCGTGGTCGTGCTGTCCGCACTGCTGTATCTGACAGCCGTGGTTGGAGTATACAGAGCGGCCGATGGACTCGGCGCTCGCCGCATGATCGCCTTCATCGTCGCCGCCCTCGCGCTTCTAATGCAATCGGTTCACCTGCTGCCCCGCCCACACCTGTTCACCACGGCGTTCGCTGCGATCTTCACTGTCGTTCTGATCCGGTTTGCTCACTCGGGTCGGCCATGGCTGCTCGCACCGCTGCCCCCGCTGATGCTCGTGTGGGCAAACTCTCACGGCGGCTTTCTGATCGGGTTCATCCTGCTCGCTGCTTTTCTGGCGGGGGCGCTGCTCCGGTCTGATGAATTTAGTGAGCCGCGCAGGGCACTACGGCCCCTCAGTCTGGTCTTCGTAGCCTGCGCCTTGTTGAGCTTCGTAAACCCGGCGGGCGCGGGGCTGTGGGCGCATACGACCGGCTACCTGGGAATTGACTTCCTGGTTGACGCCACTCAGGAGTATGGTTCGGTCGACTTTCACGAGGGCTATGGAAAACTGTTCTTTGTGGTCCTGTTCGCCGGACCCGCGCTCTGGATGACGGGGCGCGTCCGGGTCACTATGCTGGCGGGGGGCCTGTATCTGTTGTTTGCGGCGACTGCGCTCCATTCCGCTCGGAACATTCCTCTGTTCACGGTCTGCAGTCTGCCGTGGCTGGCCCTGTGGATCGACCAGGCGCTGCAGGGGCGCGGCTCCCCCAACACGCTGCTCGAGCGCCTGGACGCTTTCGGACGCTTGGATCGACGACTGCGACCGGGTGCGGTCTCTGTGGTGGTCGCGATCCTGATCTGGTTCGCTCTCGGACCTAATCGCGACACCTACACCTTCGATGCGCGGGTATTCCCCGTCGAGGCAGTGGAATCCGTACAACCCTCGGGACGCATTTTCAATCAGCTCACCTGGGGCGGATACCTGCTCTACGCCAGACCGGAGATTCCGGTATTCATAGATGGGCAGACGGACTTCTATGGCGAAGAGTTGTCGCGGGACTACCTGGCTGCAGTGAAAGGGCACGCCGGATGGAACGAGATCCTTGACCGCTACGACGTAGGCTGGACGCTGCTCGAAAGCGCGGAGCCTCTCAACCAGCTGCTGGATCTGCATCCGGAATGGGAGCGCACCTACGCCGACGGAGTGGCCACCGTGTACCGCAGGGCGCCGGCGAATTGAGCCTGCTCGATCCGCTGCGACGGATGCTGGCCGCTCTGCGGGCGGCGCTGCTGACCGATCTACCGTTCCATGTCCTGATCGCCATCTATTTGGCGACAGCATTTGTTCTCGAAGCCCTGTTCGGCTTCCCCGCCGAAGTCGACATCCCCACGTCCTGGCGATGGCTGCTGACGATGACCTCGTGGTATCTCGTACTTGCGGCAGTTCTCGCAGGCATTCGCGCGGCGAGGGATCCGGAACGCCGCATACTCGATGTCGGGGGCTGGATCCGAGTTGCCAGGAGGAGGACACCGCTCGCCCGCATCCTCAGCTTCCTTCTCGTCGGTGGACTGTTACCGATCTGGTTTCTGGTGTTCGTGCGCTTCAAGGTCGCCATACCGGAGGTGATGCCGTTCTCGCTGGATGTCCTGTTCATGGATATGGATCGTATCGTCCATTTCGGCGTCCACCCCTGGGTAGCGCTGCAGCCTATGCTCGGTGACCCGGTCGTGACGCAGTTCATCGACCTCGTCTACTACCTCTGGTTTCCCGCGGTCTGGATGACGTTCATCTGGCAGGCTCTCCACGGGTCCCGGGATGAACTTCGATCGCAGTTCCTGCTGTCGTTCGGCCTGTGCTGGATTCTGTTGGGAACCGTGGCCGCTACCCTGCTCTCTTCGGCCGGTCCGATATTCTTCGCCGAGATTGCTCAGGCGCCGGATCCGTATGAGCCTCTGATGGCCTACCTGCGCGAGGTGAATGCCGAGACGCCTCTGGGGACGTTCCGTGTGCGGGAGATGCTCTGGAACACCTATGTCGGCCTGCCCTCGGACGGTGCAGGCATATCCGCGATGCCCAGCCTGCATATCTCGATGGTCGTGCTGATGATTCTGCTCGGATTCCGGGTGCGCCCGGGGCTCGGGATCGCGTTCTCGGTCTTCGGCGTGCTCATCTTCATCGGGTCCATCCACCTGGCCTGGCATTACGCGATCGACGGTTACGTGGCTTTAGCCGGCACGGTCCTGATCTGGAAGCTCAGTGGATGGATCGTACGCCGGTGGCGTGACACGCACTTCGGAGCGGTCGGAACCGTTGCAGCCCCGCCGGATAGCACATGACAAATCGGATCGCTCTGCACCCCGAAGAGAAGAACGAATGACGGCTTGCATGCTTCGCCCCACCACCCTGCTGTGGGCCACCCTGGCGCTCCTGCTGGCGTCCGTGCCTTTGTCGGCCCAGACAACGGGCGCCGCCTCGGCCACGATTCCCGCGATCGCCCGGCTGCATTACGAGGGCGGCGGTGACTGGTACGCGAATCCGTCGAGCCTGCCGAATCTCCTGCGAGAAATCAGTGAGCGGACCCAACTCCGCATTTCCTTGCGCCCCGGTGAAGTGAAACTCACCGACCCAGATCTTGGCGACTACCCTTATCTGTACGTGACTGGACACGGTAACATCAGTTTTTCGGACGAGGAGCTGTTTCGGTTGCGGGAGTACCTGACCGCGGGCGGATTTGTGCACGTCGACGACAACTATGGTCTGGACGAGTCATTCCGTCGCGAGATCCGGCGATTGTTCGAGGACAGGGAGCTCGTTGAAGTCCCGATCGACCACGCGATCTACAACATCATGTACGAGCTGCCCGATGGGCTACCGAAGATTCATGAGCACGATGGCAAACCAGCACAGGGCTTCGGGATGTTCGTGGATGGCCGGCTCGCCCTGTTCTACAGCTACGAGAGCGATCTCGGGGACGGATGGGAAGACGCGACGGTACACGGCGATCCCGAGACGGCGAGGGAGCTGGCGATCCGTATGGGTGTCAACCTCTTCCTGTACGCGCTGGCTTCGACCCCCGGCGGCTGAGCCCCACCCCACCAATCCTGCTCAGGCAGCTCCGACCGCAAACGCTCCGTAGAGCGCCATCATCGCGACAATGATAGCGATCGCCACCAGCAGAGGCCCGGCGAACAGACTTCGGAGCAGGCGGCCGTCGTACTTCAGGTGCATGAAGAACGACACGACGAGCGTGAACTTGGCGGCCGATAGAACGACGAGGATGGGCACGATCACGGGCCGCAGCGCATCGATGTAGAACACCATTACCTCTACCGCCGTGATCATCGCCAGTACGGCGGCGACCAGCACGTAGGTCTTGTTGCTCGTGTGGGGCTCGGAATGCGCGTGTGTTTGGGTCTGACTCATCGGTACGGTCCCCTACACCAGCAGGTAGATGACGGTGAACAGCACGATCCAGACGACGTCGACGAAGTGCCAGTACAGTCCCGCTACCTCCACGATCTCCGCCTTCTCCGGACCGAGGTTCCCCTTCATTTCCATGCCCAGCAGAGACAGGAGCCAGATCACTCCGACGGTCACGTGAGCGCCGTGCGTGCCCGTGAGCAGGAAGAAGGTGGCGCTGAACAGGTTGCGGCTGAGGCCGAGACCTTCGTGGACGAAATGCGAGAACTCGTAGTACTGCCCTCCCAGGAAGATCAACCCGAGGATGGCAGTCGCGGCAAGCCAGATCTTCGCTCCGCGCCGATTACCGCGTTGTACGGCAGACAGCGCCAACACCATCGCGAGGCTGCTCATCAGCAGCACGAACGTGGTCACGGTAATGAACGGTATGTTCAGGAGATCTTCCGGATACGGCCCCACCACGCTTCGACCGCGGTATGCCAGGTAGGCGGCGATCAGGGACCCGAACAGCATGCACTCTGAACCGATGAAGGTCCAGATCAGCACTTTCCGGTGCGGGATGCCGGTCGTCGTGTAATGCATGTCCATCACGGCCTCATGGTCCACCGTCTCACCTCTCCAGGGGCTGGAATGCCCAGCCGTAGATGGACGCCACGACTACCGCGACGCCGACAAACACCACGATCAGGCTCGACAGCAAAGCACCCACAGCGGAGATGACCGGCCCAAGCGCGAGCAGAATCGGCCAGCCGGAAGGGCTGGGCATCACCGGCTCCGGTGCCGACGGCTCCTCCGGGTCGATCGCGGAGCCGCCTTCTTTCCACAGCGGATCACGGCCGGACACCTCGGGGATCGTCCGGAAGTTGTAGTGCGGCGGTGGCGACGGCAGGGTCCACTCGAGTGTTGCCGCATTCCACGGATTCCGACCGGCTGGAGCCCCCCGGCGGAAACTGCGGAGCAGATTCCACACGAAGATGAGCATCGAGGCTCCGAGCACGAACGAGCCGACCGTAGAGGCCAGGTTCATAGCGTCGAACCCGAGATCGGACAGGTAGGTGAAAGTCCGCCTGGGCATGCCATTCATGCCGAGGAAGTGCATCGGAAAGAACGTCAGATTGAACGACAGGAACATGAGCCAGAAGTGCAGCTTCCCCATGCCCTCATGTAGCAGCCGACCGGTGACTTTCGGTATCCAGTAGTAAAGTCCGGCGAACAGCGCGAACATGGTTCCGCCGAACAGGACGTAGTGGAAGTGCGCGACGATGAAGTACGTGTCCGTCTGCTGCAAGTCCGTGGGAGGCGACGCGTGCATGATGCCGCTGAGCC
>JARFPW010000211.1 GCA_029288095.1 Gemmatimonadota bacterium | reverse complement strand
GATCGAGGGTGATCCCAGGTTCGAGGTCGCGGCTGCCCATCCGTTCTCTCTCGTGGTGTTCCGGGCTGTCCCACCGGATGACACCAACTCGAACGAGTGGAACCGGAGACTACTCGAGGCTGTAAACCGTGACGGCTCCGTGTTTCTGTCCCACACGACCGTCGGCGGTCGATACGTGATCCGTCTCGCGGTCGGGAGCGCGAGGGGAACGGAACAGGCGGTGCGGGACGCATGGCGGATTCTCACGGAGGAATACGACCGCCTGGCAGCGGGGAAAGGCATGACATGATCGAGGTCGGCGACATGGCTCCTGATTTCGCCCTTCCGTCCGACAGAGGTGAAGTGGTTCGACTGAGCGAGCTGCGCGGCACGCGGGTGGTCCTGTTCTTCTATCCCAAAGACGACACCAGCGGGTGCACCAAGGAGGCGTGCGGTTTCCGGGACGCTATGCCGGCGATCTCGCTGCGGAATGCGACCGTGCTCGGCGTAAGCCCGGACCCGGTGCGCTCGCACGAGCGCTTTCGAGACAAGTATGACCTCAACTTCCCCCTGCTGGCGGACGAGGACCACGCGGTCGCCGAGACGTACGGCGCCTGGGGCCTCAAGAAGCTGTACGGCAGGGAGTACTGGGGCGTCCTTCGCTCGACGTTCGTGATCGGTGAGTACGGGCGGATCGAGCAGGCGTACCGGAAGGTTAGGCCCGCCGAGCACGCGGAAGAAGTCCTCGCGGATCTCGGCGCATGACTCGGCGCCAGGTTCCGGCCGGGGTGTTCTTCCTGGCGCTCGCGGTGGCTTCCGTCGCCTCGGCCGCACCGGCGGCCGCCCAGGACGTGGGTCCTTCGGATGCGGTCGTGGTTCCGGGCGACCAGTCGGTGATCCTGGAACGCGCCGACCGGGCTCGGGTGAAGGGGCATCCCGAAGCGCCTATTCGAATCGTGGAGATCTCGGACTTCGAGTGCCCGTTCTGCGCACGGTTCTATCAGGAGTCTTACCGGGCCATCGACAGTCTGTACGTGCAGTCAGGTCTCGCCAGGTACGTCTGGATCTCGTTTCCCAACTCCACGCATCCACGGGCGTGGCCCGCCATCGAGGCCGCTTTCTGCGCCGGCGCCGCCGGCCGTTTCTGGGCCATGCACGATGTGCTGTTCGAGCGCCGCGAGGAGTGGGCGGAATCTCCGGATCCGAACGTGCTGTTCCGCTCGTGGGCCGTCGAAATAGGGATCGAGGACGAGTCGTTCGACGCCTGCCTGCGCAACGACCAGACGGCCCCGCTTCAGGTGCGGGACTATGAGTCCGCCATCACCGCCGGGGTATCCAGCACTCCGTTCTTCATCGTTGGCGACAGCGTCGCGATCCGGGGGGCGGTTCCTCTGGGCACGTTCCGATCGGCCGTCGACAGCGTGCTCGTGCTCCGTGGACACGAGACGCCCTGAAGGTTACCGCTCGCCGGCCGAGAGCCTCTGAAACACGAGCCTCATCCCTTCGATCGCGGCCGCGGCCGTGTGGGCACCGTCGTCGAACCGCATGGAGAGCTCACGCTCGCCCGTCCCGGCGAGGGGAATCTCGAGCGTGAAGTGGACGGATACGCCGGCCGGCCGGACTTCCGCGGTCCGATCGGCCCAGCCGTCGTCCGACGCGTCGAGGGCACCCTCGATGTGCACCTCGACCACGTCGCAGACCCCGCCGACCTGTTGTGCCATGGCCGCCAGTCGTCGGGCCAGCGCCTCGTTGGACTCGGGATCCGAGCGGCGCTCTTCCATCCACAGACTGGGCGGTGCCACATCGATCGAGAGGTAGCCCAGGTGGACGTCCGGATGGAATTCCAGAGCGAGAGCCTGGGACTCGTTCGGCGGCGGGCCGC
The DNA here is from genome assembly GCA_029288095.1 of Gemmatimonadota bacterium. GTDB lineage: Bacteria > Gemmatimonadota > Gemmatimonadetes > Palauibacterales > Palauibacteraceae > JARFPW01. The sequence goes on along the minus strand of JARFPW010000211.1, from coordinate 2,028 downwards.
CACCGAACGGCTCGTCATCCGTTCCCCAGGACAGGTAAGAGATCAGCCCTTCGGGGCCGATTGCAGCGGCCGCCAGGGCCACCTCGTCGAGCGAGACCTCGACAAGTGCCGACGGGGCGTGCAGGGCCTCGATGGCGCCGGACTCCATGATGTCCAGCTCCGATTGGTCATAGGCGAGGCAGCGAAAGAACCAGGACGTGGGCTCCTGCCGTCCTTCGAACTCGTCCCGCACTCCGAGCCCCGCGCCGCGCAGGGCGCTGAGCAGGTTGTAGGCGATCTGGTGGCGGGTGAAGTTGGGCAATGTTCCTCCTAGCGACCGATCATGACGTGCGCCCACGGGGTACCGGGCAGCATGAGCCAGGGGGCGTCGCCGTCGGGCTTCGCCGGGAGACCCAGTTCCTCGGCTGTCGCACCCGGAACGTACAGCACGGCCAGTCTTCGCGCTCCAGCGGGATCGTCCCGGATGTCGTCTGCGCTGAGTGAATACAGGGCGGCCCGTCCGGGCATGACCAGGCTGCCGGCTTCGAGCGCTGCGTAGCGCGCGTCCATGATATCGGACCGCCCCTTCCCCTCTGCTCTCAACCGCCGACCGAGCGCCATGAACTCGTCGAGACTGCGGTGGTAACAGGCCACGTGAAATCCCTCGTCCTCCGGATCATCCGCCAGGCACATGAGGGAGTTCGTCCCCTCTCGCAGCACTGTGAGGACATCCGTCGCCCTCTCTTCTCCGCCGTAGCCGAGCACCGTGGCGCCCGCGCGAAGGGACGACGGGGCTGCCAGAACGGCCTGTCCGATCTGACTGTCGCGGTCGAGAACCGGGCGTTCCTGCGCGGTCAGACCCGACGTCGGGAGACTCAGCAGAAGAAGCGGTAAGATCGGTCGGACCCACATGGCTCTCGCCTCCCCTTGTCACTTTGTCCCGCCGTGGGATAGCTTGACCCGCCATCGGACCCGGTCCGGGCCGCGGAGCCCTGTGCGAAGGGAGCCGGATCCTCTGAAAGGTACTACAATCGGTAGCTTCACGGCATGTCCAGCCTCGCGGAGAGGCGCGGGACGGCTTGTCCCGGCCCCCGTGAGTTGCGGCACGCTTCTCGCTACCCAGCCGGGGACTTATGCTCGCTTCAGCCAGTACCGGGCCCGGGCAGTGGCCTCGTCCCGGTAGACGGCCTCGAAACGCTGCACCGTGACCAGCACGGTTGAACCCTACATGAGAGCGAACAACCCATGCGAATAGCTGTCCCGAAGGAGCATACGCCGCTCGACGTCCGCGTGGCCATGACCCCGCAGGCGATCAAGCGTCTTGCTTCGGACGAGATCCAGTTCGTCGTGGAGAGCGAGGCCGGGCTAGGCGCCTCTTTCACGGACGAAGAATACCGTGACGCCGGCGCCGAGATCGTTCAGGACGCCAGGTCCCTGTTCGAGGGGGCGGATGTCGTCACGAAGATCAATGGACCGGTGAAGCGCGAAGACGGCACGGACGAAGCCGAGCTGATTCCACCTGGCGCGATCTTCCTGGCCCAGATGCGGCCGCACGAGAGCGCCGAGGTGCTCAAGCGGCTCGCCGAGCGAGGCGTCACCTCGTTCTCGATGGAGCTGATGCCCCGAACGACGCTCGCGCAGCGGATGGACTGCCTGTCGGCATTCAGCACCGTCGCGGGATACATGGCGGTACTCCGGGGCGCCGAAGCCAGCAGCAAGTTCTTCCCCATGCTGACGACGGCCGCGGGGACGATCCCGCCGGCACACGTGTTCATCATCGGAGCCGGCGTCGCGGGCCTCCAGGCGATCGCCACGGCGCGCCGCCTGGGAGCGGTAGTCGAGGGCTTCGACATCCGGCCCGAGACCAAGGAACAGGTCGAGAGCCTCGGGGCGAAGTTCGTCGAGTGGGAGGGTGCCTCCGACGACATGCAGACCGAGGGTGGCTACGCAAAGGAAGTGTCGGAAGAGGAAGAGGAACGGGAGCGACAGCTGCTCGCGGATCACATCGCGATGTCCGACGTGGTCGTCACCACGGCGCTCGTTCCGGGC
>JARFPW010000093.1 GCA_029288095.1 Gemmatimonadota bacterium | reverse complement strand
CCTCGAGCCGCACGCCCTTCTGCAGAGGCCGGGCGCCGGTCTCACCCGCCACCAGAGCCGGGATGAGCCGGAACCGGTTGTAAACCCCGAACCCGATCAGTGCGGCGAATCCCACGGACTTCGCGAGCAGCAGCTTTCCGTAGCCGGAATCGAACAGGGATCCGAAAGAGGGAAGGTTGATCACGTCCTGTACGATCGCCGTGACGAGGATGACGCCTGACGCGAGGAGCGCCGCGGCCGAAACGCGGCGCGCGACGCGCGCGAACGTCCACCCGGTCTCCATGTCCTCCACGAGCGCATCCGCCGGCCAGGAAGCCAATAGCAGCAGACCCCCGGTCCAAACGGCCGCCGCCCCCAGGTGAAGCGCGTTGACCGGGAGTGAAATCAGCGGCTCGATCGTCGCCTGATGTCCTCCCAGGGCGCCGATGACCACAGCCGCCATCGCCAACACGCTTCCGAGCCTGACCAGTCCGGTGCCGGTGAAAAGCAGGAAGGCCGTGCCGGCGAGACCGACGCGCCAGATTTCAACCGCACCGCTTCGCATCCCGACAACCGCACTGAATGTCTCCCCAAGTCCGGCGCCGGGAACTCGTAAGTCTGACATCCACAACAGCAAGTCAACGGCCAGCAGAAGTATCGCACTCAAGCCGAGGATCGACGCCAGCCGGTGCGGCCGGTGTTCTTCGAGGATCTTCGTTCCCAGACCGAACCACAGAAGCCCGGCGAACCCGAGAAGGCAGAACAACCCGAGACCTCGGGCGGTGATTCGCGACGTCGAGAACTCATCGGCTCCCGCCGACTCTCCTCCGCCCAGCTCCTGCGCCGCGCGCTCGGCGGGCTCATCCGGGGCCGCCGTGATCACAGCCGCGGCCGGCTCAGCGAATTCGGGTGCGGCGACGACGAACGAGATTTCTCCGCTGGCCTGGTGGCCATCAATGGAAACAGTTCTCCAGACGAGCCTTTGGGGTCCGTTTTCGCCAGGTGGGGCTTCCGCCACCAACGTGTTAGGCTGATCCGGCACACCCGTCACGCGAAGCGACACCGTATCCCCGGTCGTGCCGATCCAGCGGACCGAGCTGAGTCGCGGTTCAACGGGTCCGCTGAACAGAAGTGTCACGCCGTCCAATCCGCTGCGCACTGTATCGCTCTGTGCCGGGACGGACGACTCGAGGTCGATGTGGAGCCACCTGGGTGCGGGACCATCCGTCGTGGCTGGTGTAGAGCCAGCGGCTGTAACGAAGGCTGCTGCCAGGAGTGCCAGCGTCAGCTTCGGTCCCTTGCCTCGCGCGAACATATTTCCCATCGGAAAAGACACCTCTTGTCACATGCCATTCATCGCAACCTGGATACCGGCAGGGAGGATCCTACGGTGACACGGTTGATGACAGCAACGAGAAGGATCCTCTCGCTGATTCCGCTCGCGTGCATGACGGCCGTCGCCTGCGGCCGACCATCGACATCCACGCCCGTGCCCCCGGCCGATCCAGTGCTCTGGTTGAGCGCCGATTCAGGAGTGGTTAGCGCAGCGCCGGCCACGTCGGTCACCGATTCCGCGCGCCAACCGTTCTGGACGGACCTGTCCGGCTCGGCAAACCACGCCTACGTGATCGATCGACCGCCGGGCGCCCGCCTTACCCCGGCGGGAGGGGAGCTCGACCGCCGGCCCGTGCCGGTGCTTGATTCCGGCAGAAATGTGATCCGCTTCGACGGTCGTGATGACCTGCTCGGCCTGAGCGATGCCGATGATCTCAATCTCGGTGGCCCATGGGCAGAGCGTGTAATCGCCGTCGCATTCACCACGTCGACCGACGTCGATCGACGCCAGATGGTCTTCGAGACAGGTGGCGATCTCCGAGGGTTCAACATCTACCTGGACGCCGGCCGTCTGCATATGTCGGCGTACAACCTGTGGAATGATGACGGAGGGCGTACCACTCCTTTCGGGCCACTCGACGTCGCTGTTCCCGTAAGTCCCGGTACGGCCTATGCAGTGATCCTCGAACTCGACCAGCCCGCGGGTCGCGTGCGCGGCTGGGTGAACGGTAGTCTGGCCGGCGAATTGGACGGTGCCGGCCGCGTATTCCAGCACCACGAGGACACGGGAATCGGCGCGATCAACGAGGATACGTATTACCACGACGGGGTTAGGCAGGGTGTGCCGGCGGCGAACTTTTTTGCCGGGGACATCGCCCGGATACTGGTCTACAATCGTCGGCTCTTGGACGCCGAGCGCGCTTCGCTGTGGGAGGCGCTGCGTTGAGGGCCGCGCGTTGCCCGGTCGAGAGCGGCTGACCAAGTTGCGCAAACAGGAGATTCTGATCCGGTGAAACCAGCTTTCAAGTACGGCCTTGTTGTGGCGGCGCTCGTCGCCACGCAGGCGTGTGCCGGTAACCCGCCACCGATGGCGGCCGTCGACCAGGGGTGGGAAGAGGTGGGAGAAGCCTCTTGGTATGGTCCCGGCTTCCATGGGAATCGCACGGCGTCCGGCGAGGTCTACGACATGGAAGCGATGACGGCCGCGCACAAGCGATTGCCATTCGGAGCTCGCGTGCGCGTGGCGAACCTGGACAACGGCCGTGAGATCGAGGTGAGGATCAACGATCGGGGACCGTTCGCCCGTGGTCGGATCATCGACCTGTCTCGGGCCGCCGCCCGTGAGATCGGTATGCTTGGCAGCGGCACGGCCCGAGTCCGGATATCGGTACTGGAACGAACGACAGCGGCTCGACCAGCAGCGCGGCGCGGTCCGGTCGAGATACCTGAAGGCTGCTTTCTCGTTCAGGTCGGAGCTTACCGGGATGCGGGGAATGCGGCGGAAGTGGCGCGACGGCTGAGGGCTCGCGGCGAATCCGTCCGTGAGGTGCGCGCTCCCGGCGGCGTGACCCGCGTACTGGTCGGACCGTTCGAGACGGCAGCGGAAACGAGGCTCACGCTCGAGCGCTACGACGGATTGCTGCGCGCCTGCGATTCCTGACCGGCCGAACCCGGGCGCCACTTTCGGGTAGGCCAATCTCACGGAACGGCAATCGCGACTGCTGCGTTGTGAACAACGGGGCAGTTCTCAGAGATCAGTATCCAGGGAGAATTCTCGATGCAGTCCGCTTTTGACGCGCAGTTCGGCCGACGGTTACCACAGTTTCTTCGGATCGCCTGCGCCCTGTTCGCAACCGCGCTCCTGGTGCCGTCCCCGGCTGACGCCCAGTACTTCGGGCGCAATAAGGTCCAGTATGACTCGTTCGATTTCGAAGTACTCGCGACCGAGCACTTCGACATCTACTACTACGAGGGCGGCGAGGAAGTCATCCAGCAGGCCGGTCGGATGGCCGAGCGGTGGTACTCCCGTGTGTCTCGGCTGCTGGATCACCAGCTTCGGGGCCGCCAGCCGCTGATTCTGTATACGAGTCACCCGGACTTCGAGCAGACGAACGCCGTGTTCGGCCAGATCGGAGAGTCCACCGGCGGAGTCACCGAAGCCCTCAAGCGACGCATCGTGCTCCCCCTGGCCGGTCCGCTGAAGGAGTCGGACCATGTCATCGGGCATGAGCTCGTTCACGCGTTCCAGTTCGACATGACGAGCCTGTCGGGCAGTGGAGGTGTCGGATTTCGCGGCCCGACGGTGCTGTCGTTTCCGCTGTGGTTCGTCGAGGGAATGGCGGAGTACCTGTCTGTCGGGCCGGTCGATGCCCATACCGCGATGTGGATGCGAGACGCGGCCGCCTGCGGTTGCAACCTTCCGACGCTGCGCGATCTGAGCACTGGACCGTACTTCCCGTATCGCTGGGGTCAGGCGTT
>JARFPW010000082.1 GCA_029288095.1 Gemmatimonadota bacterium | reverse complement strand
CGATGCGCTTCCTCGAAGACGGCGACAAGGTGAAGTTCACCCTGCGCTTCAGGGGTCGAGAGATGACGCACCCCGAACTCGGAGAGCGGGTGCTCGAAAAGATCAAGGCGGAACTTGGCGAAGCAATCGTCATCGAGGCCGACATACGCAGGGAGGGGCGGACGATGACCATGCTCGTCGCTCCGAGGACCTGAGGAGAACGTACATGCCGAAACAGAAGACGAACCGATCGGCTGCCAAGCGCTTTAAGAAGACCGGTACGGGAAAGTACCGCCGCAACAAGGCGTTCCGCAGCCACATCCTGACAAAGAAGAGCCCCAAGCGGAAGCGCAAACTGCGCCACTCGACACTGGTGGCCAAGGCGGACGTGAAGCGCGTCAAGCGGCTGTTGGGCGGCTGACGGCAGACGAGAGGATAATACCATGGCACGCGTGACGAGTAGCGTAGCTCGCAACAAGCGCAAGAAGAAGATACTGAAGAGCGCCCGGGGCCAGTTCGGCGCCAGGTCGAAGTTGTATCGTACCGCAAAGAATGCCGTCGAGCGCGGCTGGTCGGATGCTTATCGCGATCGTCGTCGAAAGAAGCGCGATTTCCGGCGTTTGTGGATCGCCCGAATCAATGCTGCGACCCGGCAGCATGACATGTCGTACTCGCGGTTCATTCATGGCTTGAAGACGGCGGGCGTCGAGGTGAACCGGAAGGCGCTGGCCGATCTCGCGGTTCGGGAACCAGAGGCGTTCGCCGAGCTGGCACGAATCGCCAAAGATCACAGCAACTGACCCTCCTGTGACGTCCTATGACGTCTGACGGCATGTCGCTGCGCGAGCGCCTTGAAGGCATTCGGACCTCGGGGCTGGCGGCGTTCACCGCTGCAGTCGACGAAGAGGCGCTCGAATCCGCACGCGTCCGCTACCTGGGTCGGAGTGGCGAGTTGTCAGCCGCCATGGCGAGTCTGGGGGGCGTGCCCGCCGAGGATAGACCCGCGGCGGGGCGCTTGGCCAACGAGGTGAAGCGTGAGCTGGAAGCGGCTCTCGAGGACCGTCTGTCGAAGGTCGCGGTCGCGGAAGTCGCTTCGGGCGCATCCCTGGATCTGTCTCTTCCGGGTCGCCGCACATGGGTTGGCGGGACGCACCCGGTGACCCAGGTGATCGACGAAATCTGCGAGATCTTCGGCGAGCTGGGCTTCTCACGGGCAGCGGGCCCGGAAATCGAGACGGACTGGTACAACTTCACGGCCCTGAACATTCCGCTCGACCATCCGGCCGCCGACATGCACGACACCTTCTACCTGGACGACGGGGTGCTGCTGCGGACGCATACCTCTCCCGTGCAGGCGCGCATAATGATGGACGGCGAGCCGCCCATCCGAATCCTCGCGCCCGGTTTGTGCTACCGACGCGACGCGTGGGATGCGTCCCATGCGCCCGCTTTCGAACAGGTTGAAGGACTGGCGGTGGACGAGGGAATCGACTTCGTCGAATTCAGGGCCGCGATCGCCTTCTTCGTACGGCGCTTCTTTGGGAGTGGAGTCAAGACGCGCTTTCGGGCATCTTATTTCCCGTTCACCGAACCATCGGCGGAGGTGGATGTATCGTGCATCCTGTGTAACGCTTCAGGGTGCTCGGCCTGCAAGGGAACCGGCTGGGTCGAAATCATGGGGAGCGGCATGGTCCACCCGGCCGTGTTCGAGGCCGTGGGTCTCGATGCCGAACGGTACACGGGATATGCATTCGGGATGGGCCCGGCACGGATTGCGATGCTGCGCTACCGGATCCCCGACATCCGCCTGCTCTACGAGGCTGACGCGGCCTTCCTCGAGCAGTTCGTCTGATGGAGATTTCCGTCGCATGGCTGCGCGCCGTCGCCCCGACGATCGCCGATGATGGAGAGGAGCTGGGCCACCGGTTGAGCCTGCAGGCCGTCCCGGTGGACAAGATCGAACTCATCGGCGGGGAGCTTCAGGACGTGGTGGTCGGTCGCGTATTGCGCGCTGAGAAGCACCCCAATGCCGACCGCCTCACGTTGTGCCAGGTCGATGCCGGCGGGGAGCCGTTCGAGGTCGTTTGTGGAGCGCCCAACGTCATCGAGGGTGCGTCCTACCCGTTCATCGGGCCCGGAGGAGCCTTGCCGGGCGGCTTCGTCATCGAGCGCAGGAAGATCCGCGGCGTCGTCAGTAACGGGATGCTGTGCTCCGAGCAGGAACTGGGTATCGGTCGGGACAGTGCCGGAATTCTGCATCTCGAAGACGGTCCCGCCCCTGGAACACCGATTGCCGAGGTGCTCGGGTTGCCGGACACGCGCCTCACGCTTGATCTCACCCCCAACCGTGTCGACCTGGCATGTCACCTGGGCGTGGCTCGCGAACTGGCTCCAGCGGGTGTGGCCGACATATCACTTCCGTCGCTCGGCGCGAGCTGGGATCCTGAGTGGGTTGCAGGTGAGGATTCGGCCGGGACTTCCGGGGTTACCGTTCGGATCGACGATCCCGACCGGTGCTTCCGATACCTGGCGGCGGTGGTGCGCGGCGTTCAGGTGGGTCCGTCTCCCGAATGGTTGCAGTCTCGCCTGCGGGCGGTTGGAGCACGGCCGATCAACAACGTGGTCGATGCTACCAATTACGTTCTGCTGGAGGCGAACCAGCCGCTGCACGCCTTCGATCTCGAGCGGCTCGACGGTCCGGAGATCCGCGTCCGGGCGGCCGCGTCCGGGGAATCGTTGACGACGCTGGACGGCGAGTCGCACGAACTCGACTCGGAGTCGACGGTAATCGCGGACGCCTCACATCCGGTCGCGCTGGCCGGGGTGATGGGTGGAGCGGAAAGCGAAGTCACGGCGGAAACATCCGATGTGCTCGTCGAGTGTGCGTGGTTCGACGCGGGGCACACGAGGCGCACCGCGGAGCGGGCGGGTATCTCCACAGACGCGTCGTACCGCTTCGAGCGGGGCATCGACGAGGGCGGAATGGCCGAGGCGTTGCGAAGATGTGTCGAGTTGATCCTGGCCGCGGCCGGCGGTGAGGCTGAGCGCGCGGCGATCCGTGTCGGTCGGCCGGAGGCGCCCGCGGTGGAAGTGGGGCTTCGCGTAGCCCGCGTGCGGCGGGTGCTGGGTCTGCGACTGTCGGCGGAGCAGATCATCGGCCTGCTCGAGCCCCTCGGGTTCGGGTTCGAGGAGGAGCCGGCCGAAGGACCTGAGACGGAACTGCTGGTTCGAGTACCGTCGTGGCGCGGCGACGTGACCCGGGAAGCAGATCTCCTCGAGGAAGTGGCTCGCCGCTATGGGTACGATCGGTTTCCGGATGAGACCAGGTCGTTTCGGCCGACCACGGTTCCCGACGATCCGGTCTGGTTCAGACGCGACAGGATCTCGCGCCTGTTGACCGCCTGCGGATTCCTGGAGGCCCGTGGACTCCCGATGGTTGACGCGGCCAGGGCGCGGGAGGACCGCGTGCCCCTGCTGCATCCGTTGTCGGCGACGGAGGCGGTGCTGCGGACCGATCTCGTACCCCAGTTGATCGATCGCCTCCAGCACAACTTCTCACGCGGGCGTCGCGCGGTCCGGCTGTTCGAGATAGGCACGGTGTTCAGCAAGGCCTCCGCGGAAACCGAGGCATCTGACGTCCGCGACGCGTACCGTGAGGAGGTGCGCGTCGGACTGGTCATGACGGGTGCTCGTCAGCCCGATCACTGGAGCTCGGCGGGTGAAGACACAGACATGTGGGACCTGCTGGGCGTTACCGAACAGGTAGCCGGGCTCCTGCCGGGGGTCGAGATACGTCCCGGACACCCGGTGGATGCGGTTCCGGGCTTCGGGTTCGGCGGCTGGCTCAGCGACGATCGGACCGCCATGTTCGACGGATCGGAGATCATCGGGGCCGCCGGGCGCGTTCGAGGGGATGCCGTCGACGGGCCGCCCTGGGCCGGTGTGGTGTTTGCGGCTGAGTTCAGGCTGAGCGCCGTCGGCGTGGATACCGAACCGCGGTATCAGGAGCTGCCGACGTACCCGTCGACGAGCCGTGATCTGGCGTTGTCGGTGCCATCCGACACACCGGCGGCTATGGTCGAAGCCGTGATACGCTCAGCCGGACCGGCCGAGCTGGTTTCCGTGCGACCGTTCGACGTATATGAAGGGGAGGCGTCCGGAGAGGAAAGTCGGAGCATTGCCTGGCGGCTGGTGTTCCGGGCCGCCGATCGAACGCTGACGGACGCCGAAGTCGAAACCGGCGTGGAGTCGATAGTGACGAAGCTCAGGGAGGAACTTGATGTCCGAGTCCGGAAGTCCTGACGGCGCTGCCGTCGCCCAGGAACTTGAGGCGCTCGAAAGGGCCGTGGGGGCGCTGATCGAGGAGCTGGATGCGATGAGGGAGCGGGTCGCCACGGCGGAGGATCGCCGTGGGAAGCTCGAGAAGACCCTGGCGGCATCAGGCGTGAAACCTGGCCAACCAGCCAATCTGGAAGAGCGACTCGGCGAACTGTCGGAAGAGAACAATCATCTGCGCGAGGTGATCCGGGAAGCTCGGGAGCGGGCCGGCCGGATTCGTGGGCGTCTGATCGTAATGGAAGACGAGGCATCCTAGTCGGAGGAACGCCGTGAGCGACACATCCAGGACTGCTGTCCGCGTCACTATCTTCGGTGAGGAATACGCACTCCGTTCCGAAACCGGTGAGGACTACACGCGGGCGTGCGCCGAACACGTGGACGAACGCGTGAATTCGGTGCACGTGTCGGGCCACGTTGCAGAGCCGCACAAGGCGGCGATTCTGGCGGCCATGCAGATCACCGACGAACTGTTTCAGGCCAGGGCCGCACGGGATGACCAGGTAGAACTGGTACATCAGCGGCTCAGCGATCTGCGCGAACGTGTGGAAGAGGCGCTGAACAGGGGGGCGGCACAGGCGGAATTGGGTTCGTGAAAGCTTGCGACGCGGTGCGGACGCCGGCAGATTTGTACCGGCATTCGTATTCGTAACAACGAGTCGACGGCGGGTGCCCGAGCCGGCGGATGCTAGTCCCGCCGGTTTTTTTGTGCCCGAGTGCCTGACGAGAAGTGCGGAGCGACCTGGGAGCCGCAGGCGGCGTCCCTTAACGATAGATGCGACGGAGTCGGCCCATGGACCTTCTAGCCCTCGGCATTGCGGCCGTAATGCTTGTCGGAGGTCTCCTCGCCGGTTTGGGAGCCGGAAAGGCGCTCGAAACACGCCGGGCGACGAGAGTGCGCGAAGCCGCGGATTCCGAAGCTCAATCCCTTCTCGAGGCGGCCCGCAAGGAATCTGACACCATCCGCAGGACAGCCACGCTCGAGGCCAAGGAAGAGGGATATCGAGTCAAGGAAGAACTCCTCAACGAGCTCGAAGTCCGACGCCAGGAGTTGGAGAAGACGGAGAAGCGAGTCGCGGAACGTGAGGACGGCCTGGTGCAGAAGCTCGAGCAGATCGACCAGCGAACCGAGCGACTCGGCGCACGCGAAGAAGAGATCGGAGCCCAGCGCAGCAAGCTGGTGTCCACCGAGGAGGCGCTGGCGAAGCGTGGGGCCGAGCTCGAGGCCCGACTCGAACAGGTGGCTGGTCTGTCCGCCCGCGAGGCCCGCGAGACGCTGATCAGCGGGATCGAGGACGAAGCGCGAGCGCATGCGGCCCAGACCGTCCGCGAGATCCGGGAACATGCACGCCGGGATGCCGAACGCGAAGCCCGCAAGATCATCGCGATGTCCGTGCAACGCCTCGCCGTCGACCATTCCTCCGAGATCACGGTCTCCGTGGTTCCTCTCCCGAGCGACGACATGAAGGGCCGAATCATCGGGCGCGAGGGTCGGAACATCCGCTCGTTCGAGGCTGCGACCGGCGTGGACGTCGTGGTCGACGACACCCCCGAGGCGGTGATCCTGTCGAGTTTCGATCCGATACGGCGTGAGATCGCCCGCATCGCACTCGAACGCCTGGTGACCGACGGCCGCATCCACCCGGGTCGGATAGAGGAGATGGTGGAGAAGGCGTCGACGGATGTGAAGGCGAAGATGCGCGAGGCGGCCGACGAAACGCTCTACGAACTCGGTATTCACGATCTCAACCCGCAGCTGATCGATGTACTCGGCAACCTGAGGTTCCGTACGAGCTACGGTCAGAACCAGCTCGCGCACGCGCGTGAGGTCGCGCTCCTGTCAGCGACGATGGCCGCTGAGCTTGGTCTCGACACCGAACTCTGCAAGCGCATGGGACTGCTCCATGACATCGGGAAGGGCCTGACCCACGTCCAGGAGGGCAGCCACGTCGAAATCGGCTACGACCTGTGCAAGCGGGTCGGCGAGAACGACGCCGTTCTGAACGCCATCCGGGCCCACCATGGTGAAGAGCCGGCACGCTATCCGGAGACTTTCCTGGTCACGGCGGCGGACGCGATCAGCGGGGCGCGGCCCGGTGCTCGGCGCGAGTCATTCGAGCTCTACGTCAAACGGCTGGAGAAGCTGGAGGAGATCGCGCGATCGCACACGGGAGTGGCGAAGGTCTACGCCATCCAGGCCGGTCGTGAGATTCGGGTGATGGTCATGCCCGAACAGGTGGATGACGATCGGATGTCGGAGATCAGTGAGCAAACGGCTCGCATGATCGAGGAAGAGCTTCAATACCCCGGGCAGATCAAGGTCGTGGTCGTACGCGAATCGCGATCGGTGAACTTCGCCCGCTGAACAGCGGAGGTACGAGTGTCGGCGCAACTCATAGATGGTAAGGCAATCGCGGCAGACGTCAGACGGTCGGTCGGTGAACGAGTAGCCGAGCTCAAGGAGTCGGGGATCCAGCCCTGCCTGGCCGTCATGCTCGTGGGAGAGAACCCGGCGTCGCGCGTGTACGTCGGAATGAAACAGCGGGCGGCCGACGAAGTCGGTATTCGAACGGTCGACGAGCGATTGTCCCCTGACACTTCGCAGGAAGATATCCTCGCCATCCTGGAGGACTGGAATGCTGATCCGGGCGTGCACGGAATCCTCGTTCAACTTCCGCTCCCGGATCAGATCGACGAACGGACCGTGATGGAACGGATTCGTCCCGAAAAGGACGTGGACGGGTTTCATCCCATAAACGTGGGCCGAATGACCAGCGGTGATCCCGACGCGTTTCGCCCGTGCACGCCGGCCGGCGTACAGGTGATGCTGGAGCACATCGGATACGACCCCTCGGGACGCCACGCCGTGATCGTCGGCCGGTCCAACATCGTGGGGCGCCCGATGGCAGCGATCCTGTCGCAGAAGGGGCCTTACGCGAACGCGACGGTAACCATGGCGCACAGCCGGACCGCGGATCTGGGGGCCATTACGCGGCAGGCCGAGTTGCTGATAGTCGCGGTCGGTCGACCGGAATCGGTTACCGCCGACATGGTGTCGGAGGGAACCGTAGTCGTAGACGTCGGCGTCAACCGCGTTGATGACCCTTCCAGACCCAAGGGATACAGACTCGTCGGCGACGTCGCGTTCGACGAAGTGGCGGAGAAGGCCTCCTGGATCACGCCGGTTCCCGGAGGCGTCGGCCCGATGACGATCGCGATGTTGCTCAGCAACACGGCGACGGCGGCGGCGAGGCTTGGCGGGGCGTGACCGGAGCCGGCCAGTGAATTCGGGTCAGATCCCGCTGTTCGACGGCTCACAGCCCGCAGAGGCGCCGCCGCCCGAGCCGGTGCCACTCGCCGAGGAGCCGGCCCCCGCGCCAGGCCAGGCGCCGGAGACGGCCGTACCGGTAGCGGAGCTCAACGAGCGCGCCCGCCGCCTGGTGGAGGGTGCTCTCGGTTCGCTGTGGGTGGGCGGCGAAGTATCCAACTGGCGACCCCACCGCTCGGGGCACTGTTACTTCAGTCTGCGCGACGACAGCGCCCAGATTTCCTGTGTGATCTGGCGGTCGGATCTGAACAGGCTTCCCGCGCATCCCACCGAAGGCATGCGGGTGGCGGCGTTTGGCCAGCCGACGATCTACGGTGCCAGGGGAAGCTACCAGCTGGTGGTGAGAGACCTCCGTGCCGAGGGCGAGGGCTTGTGGCGGTTGGCGTTCGAGAAGCTGAAGAACAAGCTCGCGGCCGAGGGACTCCTGGATCCGGCACGCAAGCGACGCCTTCCGGCCGTGCCTCGGCGCATTGGTGTGGTGACGTCCCGATCCGGCGCGGCACTCCGGGACGTGCTGACCGTAGTGCGGCGGCGGGCGCCGTGGGCGCGGGTCTTGGTCTCCGACTGCCGCGTCCAGGGAGAAGGCGCGGGAGCGAGCATCGCGGAGGCGCTCGGCCGTCTCGTGCGACACGGGGGGTGCGACGTGGTCGTACTCACCCGCGGGGGAGGATCGGTAGAGGACCTGTGGGCGTTCAACGAGGAGGCAGTCGCGCGCGCGATCGCGTCCTGTCCCGTGCCGACCGTGTCGGCGGTTGGGCACGAGATCGACGTTACCATATCTGACCTGATCGCCGACGTCCGCGCTCCCACACCGTCGGCCGCCGGCGAAATCCTCGTCCCGGACACCGACGTTCTGTTCGGTGAATTGCGGAGCCGGGCCGGCACACTCATCCAGACGCTGAGGCGGAGGACGCGGCGCGGCCGTGAGCGGGCCAGAGCCGGAGCCGCGTTGCTCGACGAGAGAGTTCACGGAGCATTGCGTATCAGGCGGGAACGGCGGGCACGGGCCGGAGGGCGGTTGGATGCCCTGAGCCCATTGGGTACGCTGGCTCGAGGCTACGCGGTGCCCCTGGATGGGGAGGCTCGGGTGAAGCGCAGTGTCGCGATGTTCGACGTTGGCGAGGCGTTCGATCTGCGAGTCGTCGACGGAAGTGTACAGTGCCGGACCGAATCGAAGCAGGTGTCAGATGACGGATAGCGGGCAGGGAAAGGCCACGTTCGAGCAACTTCTACTCGAGCTGGAGGCCGTAGTGGACCGGCTCGGCGAAGACGACCTGGAGCTCGACGAGGCGCTGGCTCTGTTCGAGCGGGGTGTCGTCTGCCTGCGGGAGGCCGGCGGGTTGCTCGACGC
>JARFPW010000348.1 GCA_029288095.1 Gemmatimonadota bacterium | reverse complement strand
TGTGTCCGACATTCTCAAATGCTCCTGTGTATTGTGGTCCGGCCGGCCGTATCAGCCGTGCATCACCATCCCGCCATCGACGACGAGCACCTGGCCCGTCATATACGTCGAAGCCGGTCCGGCCAAAAATCGGACGACGCCAGCAATGTCGTCCCCATCCCCAATGCGCCCGAGCGGGATCCGGTCGGCCAGTTCGGCTCGAGTGTCTTCCCCAAGTTCGGCCGTCATGTCCGTGGCGATGAATCCCGGAGCCACGACATTGACGAGTACACTCCGCGATGCCAGTTCCAGCGCCGCGGACTTGGAGAACCCGATGAGCCCCGCTTTCGAGGCGGCATAGTTGGCCTGCCCACGGTTCCCCGTCAACCCTACGACGCTGGCAATATTGATGATGCGCCCACTCCGCCGCTTCATCATCCCGCGGGCGACCGCGCGCGTAAGATTGAACGCACCCCTGAGATTGGTGTTCATGACCGCCGACCAGTCGTCGTCCTTCAGGCGCACCAACACGTTGTCCCTCGTCACACCCGCATTGTTCACGAGGATATCTACAGGACCGAGATCCGCCTCGACCTGCTTGGTCAGCTCGATGCATGCCGCCGGATCCGACACGTCGCAGGCGTAGCCGCGAGACTGTCCACCGAGTCCCTGTGCGGCCGCGACCGCGCCGTCCAGTCCACGCGCCACACACGCAACGTGCGCACCCGCGCGAGCGAGTTCAGCCGCAATCGCCAATCCTATCCCCCGGGATGCTCCGGTGACGATCGCGACCTGATCTTTCAACTCAGCCATCAAATGCCTCCACGAGAGACTCAATTTCCTCGGGGGTTCCGGCCCTGGCCACGGGTCGTCTTCGCTCGATCCGCCTGAGCAGTCCGGTGAGGACGGCGCCCGGCCCCAGCTCGATCCACAGGTCAGGCTCGAACACCTCCATGGCGCCGATGGATTCTACCCACCGAACCGGGGAGGTCAACTGCTCGACAAGCAGAGCTCGACCGTTCGCGGGATCCGTTTCGGGCTTGGCGGACGCGTTGGCCACGACCGGAAAGGCCGGTTCCGCCATTTCGATCGTACTCAGGACCTTCTGGAGTCCGTCCCGAGCCGTCGTCATGAGCGGCGAATGGAACGCCCCGCTGACACTCAATGGAATCACTCGACGGGCGCCCGCTTCCACAGCGGCCACGCAGGCCGCCTCCACCGCCGTCACATCACCGCTGATGACGATCTGTCCAGGGGCATTGAAGTTCGCCGCAACACACTCCCCTCCCGGTACCGCTTCGCAGATCCGGGATACTTCGGCCGGTTCCAGACCAAGAAGTGCCGCCATCGTGCCCGGGCGTTCCGATCCGGAGGCGGCCATCAACTGACCTCGCTGGCGGACTACGCGGAGCGCCTCCGCAAACGACAGGCTGCCGGCCGCCAGCCACGCGCTGAATTCTCCCAGTGAGTGTCCGGCGGCAACGACTACGGCCCTCCGGACGCGCTCGGGAATCGACAACCAGACTGCGATGCTGTGCAGTAGTATGGCGGGTTGGGCGTTCTGCGTCTGACGCAACTCGTCCTCCGGCCCTTCGCGACACAAACGGCTCAGAGGAAATTCGAGGATTTCGTCCGCTTCTTCGAAGAGGCGGCTCACGGAGGGAGTCGTTGAGGCGAGATCGGCACCCATACCTACGAACTGGGAGCCCTGCCCCGGCATCATCACTGCAACGCGCTTGCTCATCGATCCGTCCGTAGGAAATCCGGCCGGAAGCCGGGCGAGAAGCCTTCTAAAACTCTTCGACCCGGACTACTTCTCGCTCACCGTAGAAACCGCAGCCCGGACATACGCGGTGAGGTCGCCGGGGGTCGCCGCAGCGCGGACAGGTCTGCGTAGACGGCGACTGTGCCGCCTGCTGGCCACCACGACGCTTCCGTTTCCGTTGCTTCGAGGTCCGTCTCTTCGGTACAGCCATGATCATCCACCCTGATTCGTATCGTCATTATCGTCGGCGCCGGAACCACCTGCTACCTGGCGCAGCGCGTCCCACCTCGAGTCCGTCGCGGCCGTCTCGCACCCACAGGCCGCCTCGTTCAGATCTGTTCCACAGGTGTCGCACAAGCCCTTGCAGTCCGGCCTGCAGACCGGAAAGTCCGGCAGCGACAACAGAAACTCCTCCCGAAGTGCCGGCAGCAGGTCAACCGCCTCCAGCCGCTCATCGAGCGTGTACAATCCCGGCGCCTCGTCCCAGGAATCCACACCCGGTTCGAGACGGAAGTCCACCGCATGTTCCAGCTCGCGTGGCTCACTCACGAGACATCGGCGGCACCGCACGCTCACCGTAGCCGACACCCGCCCGGTCACGTGTATCCCGCCGCTCCCGGACTCGTCCGCTCGCAGCACTGCGGCGGGCGGGCCGACGAGATCTACGTCCTCGGCGCCTCCATCTTCATCCAGCGGCAATTGCCCCGACCAGTCCACCACCCCCTCAGCCAGGCGGGACCGGGTGATCAGGATTGCCGGCAAGCCTTTATCCATACCATCATTCACGCTTTCTGTCAATCCAGATCTAGCTGTCTGCAGGCCGCTTCCCCACCTGTCTAGGCCCGATCGCAGCCGGCGAAGAAGAAATCGCCTTCGATTCGCGCGTTGTCGTCGGAGTCAGAGGCATGAATGGCATTCCGTTCCTTGCTCTCGGCATACAGGGCCCTCACCGTACCGTCCGCGGCTTCGGCGGGATCCGTCGCTCCGATCGTCCCTCTCAGGTGCGCCACGGCGTCATCCCGTTCCAGCAGCAGGGGCATGCAGGATCCGGACGTCATGAATTCGACGAGGGACCCAAAGAAGGGGCGCTCTCCGTGCACGGCGTAAAAGGTCTCAGCCTGCGCTCGAGTGAGCCGCATGACGCGAGCCGCGACCAGCTTGAACCCTTCCGATTCCAGGTGAGCGATGATCCTGCCGGCCAGCCCGGCGGCGAAAGCGTCGGGCTTGATGATCGCCAACGTATGGTGTCCCGCCATATTCGTATTCCTCAGATTCGTTCCTTGATCAACATCACGAAGTCGGCAGGCCGTTCGGCCACCGCTATACCGCACTCTTCGAAGGCCCGCATCTTCTCGCTTGCCGTGCCCTCGGATCCGGAGATGATCGCTCCCGCATGTCCCATGCGCCGCCCGGGCGGAGCGGTCTGGCCGGCGATGAAGCCGACCACCGGTTTCGTCATTTGATCGCGAACGAACTCTGCCGCGACCTGCTCGTCAGTCCCTCCGATTTCTCCCATCATCGCCACCGCGATCGTATCATCGTCGGCCTCGAAGGCTCGGAGACAATCCACGAAGTCCGTACCGATCAGCGGGTCGCCGCCGATGCCGACGCACGTCGATTGGCCCAGGCCGGCCCGCGTGAGTTGATAGACAACCTCATACGTCAGAGTGCCCGACCGGCTTACCACGCCAATGTCTGTCTCTTATACACATCTGACGCTGCCGACGATTACTTCTGGGTGTA
>JARFPW010000326.1 GCA_029288095.1 Gemmatimonadota bacterium | reverse complement strand
GCCGCCGGCGGTGCTGAAGAGTCTCGAGGGAAGATACGGCCCGGCCGGCAGCGGGTGAGCTACCTCGGACGCCTGGCGCAGCGGGCTGCCATTCCTCGTTCGATTGGCTTTCCGGAGGCGGACGAGGAGAGAACACGGGCGGCCATGGCCATCCTCGCACAGGAACCAAGGGGCCCGATCCCGGTCGCCGTTACGGACGGCGGTCCCGCGATTTCCGCCTGGCGGCAACTCGACCTGTCCGACGCCGACCTGCGGCAGAGAGTCGCTCAGTTTTGTCCGGATCTGGGCCCGCCCGGCTCGGGAGACACTCTTCGACTCGCCGTGGCGGCGTTGGCGTGCGGCGCCCTTGATGGAGTAGTCGCGGGAGCGGTCGCGACGACCGCAGATGTCCTGCGCGCCGGACTGAAGATTCTCGGGTGTGCCCCGGGTATCAGAACTGTATCCGGGGCGTTCTATATCATCGTACCGCCTCGGGACGGCAGTCCGGAGCGCGTCCTCACGTTCACGGATGCCGCCGTGGTGCCTCGGCCCGACGCCCAGCAACTGGCTGAGATCGCGGAGGCCGCGTGCAACGCTCGCCGCCTCATCGTGGGCGATGAGCCCCGGGTAGCGTTCCTGTCGTATGCGACGCACGGCTCGGCTGACGGAGAAGACCTCGCCCTCATCCGGGATGCCGTGCGCCTGTTCCGTGAGCGGTGCCCGGAAGTGCTTGCAGATGGCGAAGTCCAGGCCGACGTGGCTCTGGTTCCCGGGGTGGCGGATCGCAAGTCGCCGGGCTCGGCACTGGCTGGAGACGCGAACGTACTCGTCTTCCCTGATCTCGCGTCCGGCAATATCTCCTATAAGCTCGTAAGCCGGCTCGCCGCCGCGCCGGCGATCGGGCCCATCCTGCAGGGACTGTCGCTCCCTCTGAATGATCTTTCGCGCGGGGCTTCCATCGAGGACATTGTCAACGTCGCACGAGTTACGGCCCTTCAGGCAACAGGGTCGACTGTCGCGTAACCAGCGGAGAACGCATGAGCTTTCAAGTATCGGATACGGATGGAATCGTCCTGGTCGCAGTGGACGGCGAGTTGATCGTCGGGAATCGCGAAGCATTCAAGGAGGTCGTGATCGATCAGCTCGATGACGGCGGACGGAAATTCCTCATCGACTTCGCCGAGTCGAGCTATATCGATTCCTCCGGGCTGGGGGCGCTTGTCAGCCTTTCCAAGAGGATTCGTGAGGAGGGCGGGGAGTTGCGGCTGGCCGGTCTCAATGATGATCTCCGGACCCTGTTCGAACTGACGAAGCTGAACACGCTATTCCAGATCTCGGACAGCCGGGAACTCGCTCTGGCCGATTTCTGAGGGACCACATGGTTGAGCCCCGCCGTCGAGTCCTGATCTGGTCGGGCCGCCCGGAGGTGGTCGCGGATCTGACGGCTCGAGTGCGGGAACTGGATCCCGAGGCCTCCGTGGTCAGCCCGTCCGGAGAATCGAACGGTGAACGGCCCGATCTCGTGTTCATCGATCTTACTTCGTCGCCCCGGACCGCGCGGGAAGCCCGCGCAACGTACGGCCTCGAAACCGAGCTGATCGCGATCGTGGACAGCGGTTCGGTCGACGACCTGCTGCCCGCGATCGCTGCCGGATGTTCCGACTATCTGTTTCATCCGATCAACGGGGCGGAACTGCGATTGCGCTGGCAGAGGCACGTGGCCGGCCGCGGAGGAGATCGGCCGCACCGCCCGGCCGGACTCTCCGGCACGCTTCACCTCGAGTTCCCATCGAGCGTCGGCTATGTGCGTCACGCGGTCGCCGAAGTCGTCGAAGCATGCGAGCGGTTGGCCTTCGCCGGGTCTCGCGCCACGCTCAATCTTCGGGTGGCACTCGGGGAGGTGCTGGCCAACGCGATCCTGTACGGGAACGATGAAGATGCCGGTCGGCTCGTCCGGATCGATGCCGATCTGAAGCCCGGCGCAGCGGTCGTCACCGTAACCGATGAGGGCTCAGGCTTCGATCCATCCGCCGTGCTGGACCCGACCCTGCCCGAGAACAGGGACCGCAGTCACGGGCGCGGGCTGTTCCTGCTGCGCACCCTGGCGGACGAAGTTGACTTCAGCGAGCGGGGAAACGCGGTCACCCTGACCGTCAGGTCGTCCGGTGGCTGAGCGGACCGTCCCCGACGAGCGCCTGCGCCGCGTTCTGGACGACTTCTCACTCGCCGGGCTTCGCTACCGCCTCGTGCTGCTGGACGGCTCTTCGGAGACGATCCTCCATGATGGCCTCGGAACCGTCGGGGCCGATACTCCCGAGGAAGTCTGGCCCGTCGCCGAAGGCCTGACGATGCGGGTCGCGTTCGCCGAATCGGCGCAACCGAAGGCAGCCAGGCTTCAGAAGCTGCTGGCGTCTCAAGCGCCCGAAACGCTTCGGATGGAGCGCGAACTGCTGTTCTACAGCCGGGAACTCGCGGGTCGCTACGGAGAGGTCGACCTGTTGACCAGTGTGGGAGACACGCTGGGTTCGGGAATCGTGCTCGAGCGTGGCGTGACGAAACTCCTGGCGCAGCTCGTCGAAGTGATGCACGCCTCTGGTGCGGAGTTGTGGACCGTAGACGATGACGAGTCTCAGCTCGCGCGGTTTGCGGCCTCCAGTCGACCGATCGGGCCGGCCACGATCGACCTCAAGTTGAGCGGAAGCCCGCTCGCGCTGGTCTACCGGTCCAACCTGCCGAAGTCGGCCGCTGCGGAAGACCAGGCCGAGATCCTGGCGCCGGTAAGGCGGTCGCCCGGAACTGGTCTCGACGGTTCGATGGGTGTGCTTCGGGTATGGCGAAGTCCCGGCCGGATGTTTCGGCACTCCGACCTGCGGTTGGCGACGGCCATTGCCAGCCAGATCGGAGCGGCCTTCGAGAACCGTCGGTTGATCGGTGAGAGCGTGGAGCGCGAGCGCATGCTGGTTGAACTGGAACTCGCCCACCACCTGCAACTCAAGCTTCTTCCGCAGCTATCCGATTTTGCAGACCGCGCGGACATCGCCGCGCGTTGCGAACCGGCGGAATCAGTGGGCGGGGATTTCTACCATCTCTTCCGTCTGGGGGAGGGGCGGCTGGGTGTGATGCTCGGGGACGTCAGCTCTCATGGCTACTCGGCCGGTCTCATCATGGCGCTGACCATGAGTGCGGCATCCCTGGTGGTGCAGGACGGTGATCGCCCGGGCGACGTACTGCGCGGAATTCACCGGGAATTGGTACGGAAGCTCGAGAGCACGGAAATGTACATGACGTTGTGCTACGTCGTGCTCGATCCGAGTCGCAATCTTCTGCGGTACGCGAATGCCGGACATCCGCATGCCTTCCGTATCGGCTCCGAGGTTGCCGACCGCCTCGACGCCCTGAATCCACCGCTCGGTATCGCCGAGTTCGACGCATATGAAGAACGTGAATTGTCCTGGTTCCGGGGCGAAGACATCCTCCTGCTGTTTACCGACGGGCTGAGTGAGACTATTCGGGAAGACCAGCTGTGGTCCGATGATATCATCATCGAAACGGTGCGGGAGCACCTGACCAGCGAGGCCGGTACACTCCTGGAGGAGCTATTCACGATCGCGTCGCCAGGCCAGACGCCCCTGGCAGACGATCGCACCGCTCTTGTCGTAAAGTAACTACTTAGATGGTAAGAGCTAAACGATCTCTCAGTCAGAACTTCCTGGTCGACAAGAATATCCGCCGCAAACTGATTGAATTGCTCGGAGCAGGACCCGAGGATGCGGTGATCGAGGTCGGTCCGGGGCATGGCGAACTCTCGGAACTTTTGGTCGGAAGGGTGCGCCGGCTTGTACTCATCGAGAAGGACGACCGGTTGGCGCCCGCGCTCGCCGAGCGGTGGGGAGCTGTCCCGGGAGTCGTCGTCGTGCACGGCGATGCCCTGGAGGTGGACATGGCGACGTATTCCGAACACCCCCCCGTGCGGATCATCTCCAACGTACCCTACGCGATAACCTCGCCGCTGATCTTCCGTCTACTGGAAGCCGACCCGGCGCCACAGGCCATCGTCGTCCTCGTCCAGGAGGAAGTCGCTCGGCGCATTACGGCGGAACCCGGTGGCAAGGAATACGGTGCCCTCACCGTCGGAGTTCAGACCCGGGCTGACGTCCGGTTCGCGTTCCGCGTCGGGCGGAAGGCGTTTCGGCCAATACCGGGCGTCGACTCAGCTGCCGTTGTCATGAAGCCGATTCCCGGAAAGAGCCGCGCCGAAATCGAGGCCGTACGGACGCTGGCGCGAGCCGCGTTCTCCCGCCGGCGCAAGCAGCTTGGGACGATTCTCCGGACGGCCCCCGAGTTTGCCCTCGGGCCCGAGCAGCTGGCTGCGGTGCTATCGGCATCCGGGATTGATCCCACCGTTCGCCCGGAGGAGATCGCTCCGGCGGCTTTCGCCGAACTCGCCCTACGGCTGCAGGCCACGAAAACGGGCTGATAACGCGGTTGAGCGGGAAGCTGTTGGCGATTATGTTCTTGTGAACTCTTTCACAAGCCACGAACGTTGCTCAGCGGGCACGATGAACCTGCGTAAGATATCCGAATCGACGGTCCGCCGGCTCTCCCTGTACCTGAATCTTCTGCGTGACATGTCCGATGCGGGGACCGAGGTCGTATCGAGCGTCGACCTGGCAGGGGGAATCGGCACAACGGCTGCGCAGGTTCGCAAAGACCTCAGCAACTTCGGTTCTTTCGGCAAGCGCGGTCAGGGATACGTCGTCGAGGATCTCCGGGCGAGCATCGAGTCGATCCTCGGGCTCGTGCGGCCGCGTCGTGTGGCGCTGGTCGGTGCCGGGAAGATCGGATCCGCGCTCTTGGGATACAGGGACCTGCGGACTCGCGGATTCGAGATCATCGTAGCGTTCGACATCGACCCCGAGAAGTACGGGCGGAAGGTGTTCGATGTCCCCGTGCTGCCGATGGATCAACTCGAGCAACGCCTGTCTGCTGACCGAATCGAAATCGTGATTCTGGCCACTCCCCCGGCTGTCGCACAGGAGGTGGCGAACCGAGTGACGGCATCGGGTGTGGCGGGAATCCTCAGCTTCGCCGCGTCGAAGCTGGAGACGGATGCCACCCTGGCGGTCCGCTGGATGGATGTCGCGCTCGAACTCGAGGGACTGAGTTTTCTGATTTCTGCAGCAGGCAATGAAGTGGAGGAATCGTGAGCGGTGTCCGGGTCACTTCCGAAGTCGGCAGGCTCCGCGCCGTAGTCTGCCACGCGCCCGGACCGGAATTGACCACGGTCACGCCAGCGAACCGTGCGGACTATCTGTTCGACGACATCCTCGACCTGGAGCTGGCGCGCCGCGAGCATAAGGTATTCACGTCCGTGCTCTCCCGGTTCACGGACGTCCTCGAGGTGTCGGATCTGCTTCGGGATACTCTGGCAGTGCCCGAAGTCCTGGAGGCCTTGCTGACCGCCGCCGGCGAGGCGATTCGGGAACGAGCGGAGGGCGCCAGCATCGACGAGGTAGTGTCGCTGTTCATCCGCGGCGAGGAGCACCAGGGAGGATCGCTGGCCGCCCTCGTGAACGAGTCGGGCTACTCCCTTCCACCGTTGCCGAACATGTTCTTCACCCGTGATTCGGCTGCGGTAGTGGGAGAACGAGTCGTCGTCGCGTCGATGCGACACGAGGTGCGCTGGACGGAAGAACTGTTGGCGCGGTCTCTGTTTCGGCACCATCCGCTTCTTCGCAATCGCGGGATCGTCTACGACGGCGCGTCCGAGCGCAGGTTGAACATCCGGGTCGAGGGCGGCGACGTACACGTCCTCCGACACGATCTGCTGCTGATCGGACTGTCGGAGCGCACGAGCGCGGCCGGGATCGATCTGCTTGCCCAGCGCCTGTTTGCGGAGAAGGAGGTGACGGACATCGTCGTCGTGCTGCTGCCCGCGCATCGCTCGGCGATCCACCTCGACATGATATGGAC
>JARFPW010000252.1 GCA_029288095.1 Gemmatimonadota bacterium | reverse complement strand
CGTGGCGGCATACACGGGAGCGTCGGCCAGGCCGACGAGGTTGGACCCCGAGGTCACCAGGATCACGCTTCCCCCCGTTCGCAGGTAGGGGAGGGCGGCCTGCACGGTGAAGAACGCTCCTCGGAAGTTCACGTCGGACGTCCGATCGAACGTGGCCTGATCGACATCGGGGAGCCGACCAAACTCGAAGACGCCAGCATTGGCCACGACTACGTCGATTCCGCCGAACCGCTCGGCGGTGTAGGCACAGAACTGCTCCAGGTCCGCGACAGCCGCCGCGTCACCCTGCACCGCGAGGCAGTCCGGCCCCAGGTCCGCTGCCGCGGTATCCAGCGTCTGCTGATTCCTGCCGAAGATCGCGACCGAGGCACCCTCGGCGGCGAATGTCCGTGCGATCGCCAGCCCAATTCCGCTGTTGCCGCCGGTAACGACCGCCGTCTTACCGTCCAATCGGCCTGCCATTCAGTCGCCCCCTGGTCCGGGTCCACGATTCAACCGCTGGAACAATCTACGCCCCGCCTACTCGATGGGAATCGGCGAGGGACGGGCGCGGACCGTCGCTGCCGACGTCCCTCTCATCCTCGTCAGTGTCACACCTCCGAGGATCAGACCGGCCCCCACAAGCTGAAGGATGCCCGGGGTTTCCCCGAGCGCCAGCCAGGCGAACACCAGGGCCACGATGGGAACCGTATTCGAGAACACCGCCGTGCGGGAGCTTCCCAGGTGCTCCACGCCATAGTACCAGATGACGTACGCGAGACCGACGGCCAGAACACCGCTCGCTACCAGACCGGTCCATGCCAGCGGGGTTGGCCGACTCCAGTCCTGGGCCGCCATCGCCGGGATGGCCACCACGAACAGGACGACGGCGCCTATCCACATCGAAGCGGCGGTCACCGGGAGAGCGCCGTGGCGGCGCACGAGAGGGCTGGCTCCGACGGTGTACACCGACCACGCGATCGTAGCCGCCAGCATGGTCAGGTCCCCCCGCAGAGTCTCGCCGCCGAACCGCACCACAGACCCCGCCCACACGACGAGCCCGATGCCCGCAGTCGAGAGAACGATGCCCAGCCAACCGGCGGCCCGCACTCGTTCCTGTCGTAGAATGGCCGCCAACACAGCAACGAATACAGGGGTCATGGCGAGGATCAACGCGGCGTTGCCCGCCAGCGTGCCGTCAATGCCGGTGATGAACAGGTACTGGTACAACGCGTTGCCGACGAGACCGAGGGCGGCGACGGCTATCCAATCGCGCTGTGTGAACCGGGAGAACTGCCTGCCCTTCAGGGCGAACGGCGCCAGGACGGCGGCGCCGAGCGCGAACCGCACGCCATTCAGGGCCAGTGGATCGAACTGTCCGAGCAGCGCTTTGACGACTGAGAAATTCACACCCCAGATGATGACCAGCGCCGCGATCGCCAGGTCCGGCGAGACACGTGGGCGCTGCGGCGGCATGTAGTCTCCCTGGATCAGATCAAGACTGGCGGGTGGCGCACTGTCACACCGAGAATGGTGTTCCCGCCCTGCGGCGTCCATAGTGTGTCACGCCACGACGACTCGAGGTGCTAAAAATGCGCATCGCGCTAGTACAACAACACGCTGGTCCCGACAGAAACGACAACCTCGCCCGCGCCCTGGCCGCCATGGACTCGGCGCGCGACCAGGGGGCTGACCTGTGTGCCTTTGCCGAGCTCGCAATCGATCGGTTTTTTCCCGCCGAGCGTGGCTGCTCCTGGGCTCCCGACGTGGCGGAGTCAATCCCCGGGCCGACGGCGGACGCGATCGCGACGCGCGCCCGCGAGCTGGGTCTGGTTACGGTATTCAACCAGTACGAGAGAGCCGACGACGGCCGCACATTCGACAGCTCACCCGTGTTCGATGCCGACGGCTCGCTTCTCGGAATCACCCGGATGGTGCACATCACCGACTATGCGTGGTTCCACGAGAAGGAGTACTACGCCCCGGGCGACACCGGCGCGCCCGTCTATGAAACGGCGGTCGGCAGGATCGGCGTAGCGATCTGCTACGATCGCCATTTCCCCGAGTACATGCGTGCGCTTGGCGTCGCCGGAGCCGAACTGGTCGTGATTCCGCAGGCAGGAACTCTCGGAGAGTGGCCGGAAGGGATGTATGAGGCGGAGGTGCGAACCGCCGCCTTTCAGAACGGCTATTTCGCGGCCCTGTGCAATCGCGTAGGCGTCGAGGGAGAACTCAGGTTCGCCGGTGAATCCTTCGTAAGCGATCCCGAGGGGCGAGTGCTCGCGCGGGGGCCGGCCAGCGAGGATGCGCTAGTCGTGTGCGACCTGGATCCCGCCGCCAGCGCAGACAGCACCGCCCGGCGGTTGTTCTGGCGGGATCGCCGGCCCGAGCTATACGCCGGCTGGCTCGACGAACGGGCGTCTCAGGGCAGGTAGCCGCTCGCCAGCTCGCGAAAGGCCGCCGCCTGGGCGGCCGCCCATTCCGCGTCCCGGCCCAGTTCGTCGGCCATCAGCCGCGCCGCATCGTCGGCCGCCTCGCTCGCGGCCCGGGCATCCAGCAGTAGCGACCGGGTCCGGCGGGCCAGGACGTCGTCCACGGATCGAGCCATCTCGTGCCGCGCTCCCCAGACGACCTCCCCGCGCAGGTACGGAAGCTTCGGGTGCAAAGGCTCGGCCAGGCGCCGCGCCTCGTCGGAATCACACAAAGCGAGAACCGCTTCGGCATCGGAGCCGTAGACACTCCGCGGATCCGATTCGTTCATGCCCAGTTTCCATCCGTGAAGATGAAGGTCCTCGGTCGGTGAACGATACTCCTCGAGGCCGCCGATCTGCGCGGCCCTGTCGATCGTGTCTTCGCCCATCTTCCTGTACGTAGTCCACTTGCCACCGCTGATCGTGACCAGCCCGGATGCCGACACCAACAGCGTATGGTCCCGGGAGATTGACGCCGTCCCGTCTTCATGACCGCCCGGCGACACCAGGGGACGCAGGCCGGCGAACACGCTGAGGATGTCGGACCGCTCGGGGTCCTTGGTCAGATACCGCACCGCGTGCGTAAGGAGAAACTCCAGCTCCTCCTCCAGCGGTCGAGGCTCGACCGAGATGTCGTCGATCGGCGTGTCGGTCGTCCCGACGATCACGCGGCCGTGCCACGGCACGGCAAACAGCACGCGACCGTCGTCCGTGTGCGGTACCATGATCGCGCTGTGGCCTGGAAGGAAGGAGCGATCCAGCACGATGTGGACGCCCTGGCTGGCCCGGACGATCGGCTCTACCGTCGGCTCGTCCAGGCGACGGATCGTATCGGTAAACACACCCGTTGCGTTGACGACCACCCGGGCTGCCACGTCGAAGGTGTCCCCGGTCTCCGTGTCCAGCACTGCGACACCCCGCACCAGTCCGTCCTGCTTTCTCAGCTCCGTGACGGGTGCGTAGTTGACCAGGGAAGCGTCATGCTCGGCGGCGGTGCGAGCCAGCGTGATGGCGAGCCGGGAGTCGTCGAACTGTCCATCATAGTAAATCACGCCACCCCGGAGACCGTCCGGCTCAATCGTCGGAATCCGCTCGACTGTCTCCTCGTGCGACAGATGTTCGGACGGCCCCAGCCCGAGTCGCCCGGCCAGCATGTCATAGAGCTTGAGGCCCACTCCATAGAACGGTCCCTCCCACCAATCGTAGTTGGGTACCACGAAAGAGAGGTGATGCACCAGGTGCGGGGCGTTGTGGAGTAGAAGTCCGCGTTCGCGTAACGCCTCGAGGACCAGAGAAACGTCGCCCTGCTGCAGGTAGCGGACGCCACCGTGGACCAGTTTCGTGCTGCGGCTGGACGTTCCCTGGGCGAAGTCACCCGCTTCGAGGAGAAGCGTATCGTAGCCGCGCGCCGCTGACTCGACGGCCGTGCCCAGACCGGTCGCCCCACCGCCGATTACGACGACATCCCAGGTCCGCCCGTCGCGGGCGGCCTCCAGCATGGAATCGCGGTTCATTGGGTGAGCCGCCGCGCGTCAGCCGCTGATCGGTCCGGCAGACCGGATCTCCTCGCTCACATGATCCTCGTAGGCCGCGAAGTTCTCGCGGAACCTGCTCGCAAGATCGCGAGCGGCTTCATCATACGCATCGGGATCTTCCCACGTATCCCGCGGCGAGAGCACCTCCGCCGGGACGCCCGGACAACTGATGGGCACGTGCAGCCCGAACACCGGATCGCGTCGGGTCTCGACGTGGGCCAGCGAGCCATCGAGCGCCGCGCTCACCATCGCCCTCGTGTGGGAAATCTTCATCCTCTTGCCGACTCCGAACGCGCCGCCGCTCCAGCCGGTGTTTACCAGCCAGCAGTCGGCTCCGTGGTGCCGGATCTTCTCGCCCAGCACGTCGGCATACACCGCCGGGTGAAGCGGCATGAAGGGTGCCCCGAAACACGTGCTGAACGTCGCTACCGGCTCGTCACCGAGCCCCTTTTCGGTCCCGGCAAGCTTTGCAGTATAACCTGAGATGAAGTGATACATCGCCTGTGAGGACGTTAGTTTAGAGATCGGAGGCAGAACTCCGAACGCGTCCGCTGTCAGCATGATGACGTTGCACGGGTGACCCGCCGTTCCTGATGCCGAGGCATTCGGAATCAGGTGGATCGGATAGGCGGCGCGTGTATTCTCGGTGTACCGGTCGTCGTCGAGATCAAGCTCGCGCGTGTCTGGGTCTATGACCACGTTCTCCAGCACCGTGCCGAAGGTCCGGGTCGTCGCGTAAATCTCGGGCTCCGCCTCCTCTGACAGTCGGATCACCTTCGCGTAGCAGCCACCCTCGAAGTTGAACACGCCACGATCGCTCCAGCCGTGCTCGTCATCCCCGATCAACGTCCTGTCCGGGTCGGCGGACAGAGTTGTCTTGCCCGTTCCGGACAGACCGAAGAACAGCGCCGGGTCATTGGAGTCCCCGACGTTTGCCGAGCAATGCATGGCCATGACGCCACGGAGCGGAAGCAGGTAATTCATCACGGTGAAGATCGACTTCTTGATCTCTCCGCCGTAACTGGTTCCGCCGATCAGAACGAGGCGCCGACCGAGGTCGAGAAGAATGAACGTCCCGGAATTCGTCCCGTCTTGCTCCGGGTTCGCTTCGAATCCCGGGCACTGAATGACTGTGAACTGGGGCTCATGCGCCTCCAGTGCATCCAGGGGCGGCCGGATGAACATGTTTCGCGCAAACAGGCTGTGCCACGCCCGCTCGCAGATGATCCGCACGGGAAGTCGATATTCCGGATCCGCCCCGGCCCATAGATCCTGGACGTACAGGTCACGCTCGGAGACATAGTCGAGCATTCGCTCGTGGATGGAATCGAAAACCTGCTGATCGAACGGACGATTGACGTCGCCCCACCAGATGTTGTCTTCGCTACTCGGTTCTCGAACTACGAACTTGTCATTGGCGGCTCGGCCCGTGTGGACACCGGTGCGGACCACCATCGGACCTGACGCGAGGACTGCGTCCCCTTCGCTGATGGCGCGTTCGTAGAGTGCAGGCTCACGCAGGTTCCAGCGCACGGTGCCCGCGCGCGTGATACCGTGAAGTTCAATCCCGTGCAGGCTGATCCGGGGTCCCGTGTGCTCCATATCTACGTCCCGCTCTAATCGTTTCTCGATCTTCTTCGCCAGATCGCATCGCGGCATCGCGGCCACCATCGAATCGTGCCGTGTTATGCGGGCGAATGCAATGCCGCAGACCCGTTGGGTACCGACACCGGCCGGTGTGGCTCGCCCGGGATACCGGCGGTAGGTTTCCCTGCCAACGAGGAACCGGATAGCCGACGAGGGTTGATGATCGAGATAACGGGCTCGGGCCTGGGGCTGGTCCAGGTGGCACGGGTGGCGCGCGAGGGAGAGCCGGTCACCGGCCCCGGCGTGGCGGCGCGGGCGCGCATGGAGGCCAGCCTGGCGTGGGTCCAGGAGGTAAGCCGCGGCGACGAAGTCGTCTATGGCATCAACACGGGGTTCGGGGCGCTTGCCGGCACCCGCATCGCCGCCGGAGGTTCCGGCCAGCTGTCCCGTAACGTCATACTCAAATGCTGCGTCGGCGTCGGTCCGCCTCTGCCGCGGGAGGTCGTGCGGGCAATGATGGTCATCCGTGCGGACACGCTGGCGCACGGAACGTCCGGCGTTCGCCCGGAGCTCGTGGAGACGCTGATTGCCATGCTCAATGCAGGCGTCACGCCGTTCGTGCCGTCCAAGGGCTCTCTCGGTGCGAGCGGAGATCTGGCGCCGCTGGCTCACATCGCAGTCGTGCTGACCCGGGCCGCCGACCGACCTGAGGGGCCCGGCCAGACCGGGCGGGCCTGGTACGAAGGGGAATTGCTCCCCGGGGACGAAGCGATGCGCCGGGCCGGCATCGAGCGGCTCGTACCCGGCCCGAAGGAGGGGCTAGCTCTCACCAACGGGACGACGTTCATGGCGGCCGTTGCCGCTCTCGCCGTGCTGGATGCGGAGAACCTGCTCGACCACGCGGACGCGGCGGCAGCCGTCAGCCTCGAGGCCCTCGAGGCTCTTTCTGCCGCGTTCGATCCTGAGTTGCACGCGGTCTCCAGCCAGATCGGACAGGAGGATGCCGCGGTTCGGATACGTGCCCTGCTCGATGGCAGCCAATTGATCGACGGTGATCGGTCGAAGGTGCAGGACGCGTACAGCCTGCGCTGCATTCCCCAGGTGCACGGGCCCGCGAGGGATGCCGTGGGTTTCGTCCGGTCGAGAGTCGAAAGCCTGCTGTGCGGGACGAGCGACAACCCGCTCGTGTTTGCGTCGAATGCAGCTACTGGGCGTGCGATTTCGGGCGGCAACTTCCACGGTCAGGGTCTCGCGTTCTGGCACGATCTGCTCGGTATCGTGATGGCGGAAGTTGCCAGCCTGTCCGAGCGACGCACGTTCCGGCTGCTGACACCTGGTCTCAGCGGCGGATTGCCGCCGATGCTGGCACCCGACCCCGGACTCGACAGCGGCTTTATGATGGTTCAGTACACTCAGGCAGCCCTCGTCGCCGACAACAAGGTGTTGGCTCATCCGGACAGCGTGGATTCCATCCCGTCGAGCGCCAACCAGGAAGACCACGTGAGCATGGGCGCCAACGCCGCCCGGCACACCCGCGAGATCCTCGACAATGTTTCGCATGTTCTGGCGATCGAGTTGATGGCGGCCACCCAGGCCGTGGATCTGCGCCCGCAGGGACCGGAACGCCTGGGGCGCGGTACCGGAGCGGTCTATGCCGAAGTGCGGAAGCATGTCGAGACGCTGAGCCACGATCGCGTGTTGAGTGACGACATCGAACGGTTGGTAGGACTGATTCGATCCGGCGTCCTGCGTCCGGTTATCACAGGAAACTCACCAGAGGCCGGATCATGACCATCGCTACAGACGCCGAAGTCGAAGCCCTTCTGAAAGTCGTCGACCCGAAAGACAACGCCACCGGCGGCGGGACGGCCTCCGCAGTTGCGGGAGCCCTCGCCGCGGGCCTGGCCGGCATGGTGGCGAGAGTGTCGCGGGGCCGGGCGGACATGGAGCCCGACGCCTTTTACGACGACGTTGACAAGGCCGCCCGGCGGTTGGCCCGATCGCTGCTGGCGGGCGGTCTGGCTGATTCGGAGGCGTTCGGCGGGGTCATGCAGGCGTATCGGCTCCCGAAGGACAGTCCGGACGACAAGGCGGCGCGTTCCCTGGCCATCCAGGCCGCCCTCGAAGGCGCGACCGCCGTGCCGCTCGACAATGGTGAGCAGTGCGCGGAGGTGCTCGAGCTGCTGGCGCGCCTGACGCCGAAGCAC
>JARFPW010000251.1 GCA_029288095.1 Gemmatimonadota bacterium | reverse complement strand
GGCGTTGGTCAACGTCCCGTTGTGCGCCAGGGTCATGTTGCCGTGGCGGTAGTTCACGACCACCGGCTGGGCATTACGCAGGCTCGATGTGCCGGCTGTGGAGTAGCGGCAGTGCCCGAGTGCGGTTGAACCCGGGAGTCGGGATAGCGTGGCGTCGTCGAAAGCGTCCGCCACCAGACCCATCGCCTTGTGCGTATGAGTGTCACCGGACGCGTCTATCGAAACCACGCCACAGCTCTCCTGCCCACGGTGCTGCAGCGCGTACAACCCCAGGAAGGCCAGCTGAGAGGCCTTCTCCGTCCCGCTGACCGCCACGATGCCGCATTCATCCCGAACACGATCGTCATCTCGCCAGGTCGGCAGGCGTCGGTTCATGAGCTGAGCCCCGCTTCGTGCTCCATTCTGCGCGGCAGCGCCCGTTCGAATGTCGCGTGCAGTTCGTCGATTGGAAGATCGATCGCAACGGATTCTGTCGAGAGTCGCCAGCGTCCGCCGATCGGGCCCACGGATCCGAGTTGCAGGCGTGGCAGCCCGTGCACGTCGCAGAGTTCGCCGATCGCGGCAACGTTCGCCGGATCGGCGGACAACACGACCCGGTTCTGGGACTCGCCGAACAGCGCGGCTCCCGGGGCGCAGCCCGTCTTCAGCTCGGCGGACATCCCTCGCGGGCCTCCGTCAGCCCCGATCGCCGCCTCGGCCAGCGCCACGGCGGCACCGCCATCCGAACAATCGTGCGCGCTCCGAAACAGGCCGGCGGCTGATCCGTCGACCAGAAACTCGACGAGCCGCGCCGCCTCCTCCAGGTCAATACCCGGCGGAGCTCCCGCGACCTGATCGTGAACCACCGCCAGATACTCCGACCCGCCGATTTCATCGCGCGTATCGCCAATCAACAGGATTACGTCACCTTCGTTCCGGAACGCGGACGGCACTCGCCGATCGATCGACTCGATGACTCCTACCATCCCGATAACCGGAGTCGGATAGACGGGCCCCGAGGGCGTTTCGTTGTACAGCGACACGTTGCCGCCGGAGACCGGCGTCCCCAGGGCGCGGCAGGCATCTCCAATTCCCGCGACGGCCTCACGAAGCTGGTAGTAGACGGCGGGCCCGAGCGGATTTCCGAAGTTCAGGCAGTTGGTGATCGCTACCGGTCGAGCGCCGGAGCACGCCACGTTCCGCGCTGCCTCACACACGGCGATCCGTGCCCCGATACGGGGTTCGAGATATACATACCGACCGTTGCCGTCGATCGCCGCGGCGATCCCGCGCCCCGTATCTTCCAGGCGCAACACCGCAGCGTCCGATCCGGGCCCCGCTATTGTGTTCGTCTGTACACTGGCGTCGTACTGCTCGTAGATCCAGGCTCGGGAAGCGATGGACGGGGAATCGAGCAGCGCCAGGAGAGCGTCCGCAGCAGCCGCGTCGCTCGGCAATTCCGCAAACGACGACAGATCCCGGCTCCGCAGCTCGCTGATCGCCGGGTCCTCGATGCCGTCACGCGTGTACGTGGGACATCCGTCCACCAGTGGTTCGACCGGAATTTCCGCGACGACCTCGCCTCCGCGTCGCACGCGGAACAGCCCGTCGTCGGTTACGTGCCCGATGACGGCGGCCTGGAGCTCCCACCGCCCGAGTACGGCGGACACGTCCTCCACCCGCTCTGGCCTGGCCACGAGCAGCATTCGCTCCTGCGACTCCGACAACAGCATCTCGTATGGCGTCATGCCCTTTTCGCGGACCGGCAATCGGCCGACGTCGATGTCGATACCGGAGCCGGACCGCGCCGCCATCTCCGCCGCGCTGGACGTAAGGCCCGCCGCGCCCATGTCCTGGATGCCTACCAGGAGGTCTCGATCGATGAGTTCGAGCGTCGCTTCGAGCAGGAGCTTCTCGGTGAACGGGTCGCCCACCTGGACCTGGGGCCGACTGTCGCTTCCCTCGTCCAGGTCGGCCGATGCGAACGTCGCTCCGTGAATTCCGTCGCGTCCCGTGCGCGCCCCGACGGCCATTACAGGATTACCGACACCGTCGGCGCGGCCCCGCACGAGCCGGTCCAGCCGCAGGAATCCGACGCACATCGCGTTGATCAACGGATTCCTCTCGTACACAGGATCGAACACGGTCTCGCCGCCGACCGTCGGAACACCCACGCAGTTCCCGTAATCGCCAATCCCGCGCACCACGCCGTCCAACAGGAATCGCGACCGTGCGGAGTCGAGGGAACCGAATCTGAGACTGTCCAGCACCGCCACCGGTCTAGCACCCATCGTGAACACGTCGCGCAGGATTCCGCCGACGCCGGTCGCCGCTCCCTGATAGGGCTCGACCGCCGAGGGGTGATTGTGGGACTCGACCTTGAATGCCACGCCCCAGCCGTCCCCGGCATCGATAACGCCCGCGTTCTCTCCGGGCCCCTGGACGAGCAGGTCCCCTTCGATAGGCAACGTCTTCAGCAGCGGGCGCGAGTTCTTGTAGCCACAGTGTTCGGACCACATGGCCGAGAACACGCCCAGCTCTTCGATCGATGGTTCGCGTCCGAGAATACCCAGGATCTGCCGGTACTCGTCCTCGCTGAGCCCATGCTCCGCGACCATCGCCGGTGTGATCTTAACCGCCGCCCCCAGTGCGGGATCGCGAGTGATCGTGGTCATGACGCCACCGGCAGGGGAGTGGTCACCGCGAGAGATCGAAAGAGTGC
>JARFPW010000107.1 GCA_029288095.1 Gemmatimonadota bacterium | reverse complement strand
TACGCCTACTTCAACGGGGCGATCGCGGCTCTGCTGACAGGAGACCCTGTGGCCGGCGCCGATCTGATCACGGCTGCGAACAGGTATCTGTATCGGCTCCCTGAGCGTGCTCAACTCGGTATCCAGACCATCGACAAGTATCTCTTCCAGAAGGATCCTGCGGGCGCACTGCGCGCCGCCAAGTACTGGACCGAAGTATACCCGCAGGATGCTGAGGCAAGACGGCTGGCCGCTACGCTCGCTGCGGTCACGGGCGATCAGGATGAGATGATCAGGCACTCGAGAGCACTCCTCGCAATCGATTCTACCGATGCCACGTCGATGCGTCAGCTCGCCTCGGCTTTTCAGTTCCGCCGCGACTACGATAGTGCCCTCGTGTACTACGAGCGTCTGCGGGACCGCCAGCCTTCAGACACCCAGACGCGCATTCAGGTCGCAGCTGTGAGGGGGAGCCTCGGGCAGTTCGACGAGGCCCGCATTGAGCTTGAACAGGCCAGCGTAGCAGCGCCAACAGCGCCCGAGCCGATCGACCGATTGGCCAGGCTGGATATGCGGGAGGGAAGCTACGATGACGCCTCGGAACGTTCCGAGCGCGTTACTCAACTCGCGCGAACGGCGCAGGAGAGGGCAGCGGCGGCCGGACTGGAGGAGGCCCTCTACTACAACCGCGGGCAGTTCGACGCCCTGGAGGATGCCTACCGAAGGCGGCTAGCGGCGCTGCTCGAGTACACACCGATGATCAACGTGGTCGGCTTCATAGAGAACTCCCAGGCGCTGGACTTCGCCGCCGAGGCCGGCCGCGGGACCTGGGCGCTGCAGCAGATCGACAGCCTGGCGAGTCTCGTGGAGGAGCCGTTCGACCTGGAACTGCAAGAAGCGGCCGTGCGCATCCACCTGGCACGCGGCGACGTCGAAGCTTCGCGCGGCTCGCTTGCGGACCTGCGTCGGCGCGGGGAAACCCTCGGATCGTCTCCGGGGGAAGAGTCCTACATGACCTGGATCGAGGGCCGCATTGCCGAGATCGAGGACGGCGACTGTGCGCGGGCACTTGACCACTATGATCGTGCCTCCGAAAGCTCACCGCTCGGGACGCTCTACCGGGCCACCAGGATGGCGTGCCTCGTGCAGCAGGAGCGTTGGGAAGAGTCCGGCGCGGAGGCCGACTACCTCCTGGAGCGCAACCCGGGCTACGCCAAGTGGCGCCTCGCCATTGCACGCTACCACGTAGCCCGCGGGCAGACCGAGGAGGCGATCAGCCACCTCGAAGTCGCCGTCGAAATCTGGTCTGAAGCCGACACCGACTACATCCCGGCGCAGGAAGCGCGTGCGCTGCTGGCGGATCTGCAGGGCTGATGATCGAGACACTGCTGGACTTCGCGCCTTCGGCGGCGATTGCCGTGCTGGTGCTCATCCTGTTGTTCGTCGTGCATCGGATCTTCGAGCGCTCGACGGCGGCGCACGGGCACCAGGCCCGCAACCAACTGATCCTGTTTGGGCTCAGCGGCGCCGGATTGCTGCTGGTCATCCTCGTGATGCCGATCGGCGATTCGACACGGGGCCAGATCCTCGGACTCATCGGTATCGTCCTCAGCGCCGGGATCGCGCTGTCCTCAACCACGTTCCTCGGCAACGCGATGGCAGGCGTGATGCTGCGGGCCGTCAAGAACTTCCGGATGGGCGACTTCATCCGCACCGGAGACCACTTCGGCCGGGTGTCCGAGCGTGGCATCTTCCACACCGAGATCCAGACGGAAGACCGGGAGCTCACAACGCTCCCGAACCTCTACCTGGTCACGCATCCGGTGACGACCATCCGTACTTCCGGCACGATCGTCTCCGCCACGGTGTCGCTCGGCTACGATGTGCCGCGCACGAAGATCACCGAATTGCTGCTGGAGGCCGCCTCTCGGGCGGGTCTTGGAGAAGCGTTCGTCCAGGTGCTCGAACTGGGAGACTTCTCGGTTACGTACCGGGTCGCCGGGTTGCTCGGCGAGGTCAAACAGATGCTCACGGCGCGCTCGCGGCTTCGCGGATGCGTGATGGACGCCCTTCACGAGGGCAAGGTCGAGATCGTATCGCCGACCTTCATGAACACGCGGGCCCAGGCCGAGGGCACGCAGTTCAT
This sequence comes from Gemmatimonadota bacterium, assembly GCA_029288095.1. GTDB lineage: Bacteria > Gemmatimonadota > Gemmatimonadetes > Palauibacterales > Palauibacteraceae > JARFPW01. The sequence goes on along the minus strand of JARFPW010000107.1, from coordinate 1,399 downwards.
TCCCAGGGCTCCACGGAAGCGGAAGACGGCAGCGGAGGAGTTGGCGTCCACGCCGGAGTCCGTGGTGTTCGACAAGGCGGAGGACGCGGAATCGCTGGAAGTCCTGAAGCAGAAGCGCAAGAAGCTCAGCGAGGACATTGCGGGGCTCGAAAAGCGTATCGAAGAGGCGGAGGAGGGCCAGGAAACCGACTCGGATACCGAGCAGCTAGAGCGGCTCGAGCGCCGCCGGGAACGCCTGGACAAGGTGATCGCAGGCCGTGAGGCAAACGTTAACGACCACGAATGACCCCGGCGGGGATCAACCTTCAGTGGCCGATATGCTCGGCGGTCTCAGGTGCCGGTGCAGGATAGTCGTCCGCATCCGATAGGAAGACTTCACTTGCGAAATCGACCCCCATGAATGCGTCTACGACGCGCGGGTCGAACAGCTCCCCGCTGCCTCCGACGATCACCGATATGGCCACGTGAACCGGCTCCGCATCCTTGTAGGAGCGGTGGCTTATGATGGCATCGAACGTGTCCGCCACCGCTACAATCCGGCCACTTATAGGAATTTCCGTGCCGGCCAGGCCATTGGGGTAGCCGCTGCCATCCCATCGTTCGTGGTGGCTCCAACAGATCTCACGGGACATCACGAGCAGAGGGTTCGCTGATCCGGAGAGGATCTCGGCGCCCACCGTCGCGTGACTCTTCATGATGCTCCACTCGAGGTCCGACAGCTCGCCCTCACCCAGAAGCACCGCGTCGGGAACGCCGATCTTGCCGAGATCGTGCAGCTGCGCAGCCAGCCGAAGAAGATCTACCGTACGCTTGTCCAGGCCCATGATCTCGCCGATCCGAGCCGAAAGTTCGCCCACGCGGGCGGCATGTTTGCCGGTGTTATCGTCACGGAATTCGGCCGCCAGGGCCAGCCGGTGCACAATCTCCAGCTGGGCCGATTCGAGTTCCTGAGTACGCTCGACGACGCGGTGCTCGAGCGTCTCCGCATGCCCCCTGAGCTCCTCGTGCAGCCGCCGCGTCTCCAGCATGTTGGCAATGCGCAGCGTCAGACTTACCGGCCGCACGGGTTTGACCACGAAATCCGTGGCTCCGCTCCGGAGCGCGCGGACCTGGGCCTCATGGGTGATGTCGCCCGTCAGGACGAGGATGGGCAGGAATTCTCGCGAATCGGTGTGTTCCCGAAAAATTTCCAGCAAAGCGAATCCGTCGAGATGGGGCATGTGGAGATCCAGCAGGACGATGTCCGGTCCGGTCTGCTGGAACGCTTCGAGAGCGAGGCGAGAGTCGGCCACGCACGTTATCGCCTCATATCCGGCGCGGGTCAGTATCTTCTCGAGTAGAGTCAGATTCGGCCGCTGATCATCCACGATCAGGATGCGCGCAGCGGTCAGGTTGGCGC
>JARFPW010000232.1 GCA_029288095.1 Gemmatimonadota bacterium | reverse complement strand
AGCCAACCGTCGCTGCAGCAGCCTCGCGAGACGGGGAGCGACCTCGGCGGGAAGCATGACAGAGCCCTCCAACGCGAGATATGGGCGGTCAACGCCAAGTACGTATGACAGGAGCCGCTCCGCCTCGACAGCCGGACTTTCGATGCCGCCCGCCGTCAACTCCTGTTCGACCGCCTTCAGGACCTCTCGCAAACGCGGCGGCTCAGCTCGTTTCACCCTGCAGTCGCTCTTCGAAACCGGCCGTACGTAAGGCATCGATCAGCTCCTCGAGATCGCCATCCATCACGCTGTCGAGGCGGTGAAGGGTGAGACTGATCCGATGATCCGTGACTCGATTCTGCGGATAGTTGTAGGTCCGGATCTTGGCGGATCGATCGCCGGTACCTACCTGCAGGCGCCGCTCCCGGGCCCGGTCAGCCTCCTGCTCCGCCACTTGCTGGTCGAGCAGCCTGCTGCGGAGCACCTTGAGCGCCTTCGCCTTGTTCTTGTGTTGGGACTTTTCGTCCTGGCACGTCACGACAAGGCCCGTCGGAACATGCGTAATGCGCACCGCCGAGTCCGTGGTGTTGACCGATTGCCCGCCAGGGCCGGATGAGCGAAAGACGTCGATCTTGAGATCCGAAGGATCGATTGCAACGTCGACCTCCTCCGCTTCCGGAAGCACGGCTACGCTGGCGGCGGATGTGTGGATGCGCCCGGAGCTCTCGGTCACGGGGACCCTCTGGACCCGATGCACGCCCGATTCGTAGCGCAGACGGCCGTAAGCTTCGCGTCCGCGGACGACGAAGATTACCTCCTTCAGCCCATCCAGAGCTCCCTCGCTGGTAGACGCGAGATCGATGGACCACCCCTGAAGATCTGAGTAGCGCGAGTACATCCTGAACAGGTCCGCCGCGAACAGTGCCGCTTCGTCGCCACCAGTTCCCGCACGGATTTCGACAACCGCGGGACGGTCATCCAATGGATCGCGCGGCACAAGGAGCATCGCCAGATCGGCGTCGAGACCGTCGATCTCGGCACCCAACCGCGCAACTTCCTCACGCGCCAGGTCCGCGAGGTCTCCGGATTCGGTACGGGCCATTTCCTGAGACTGGTTCAATTCCTCAACCAATCGCAGATACTTGAGCCCGGTTTCGACGAGAGGGGTGATTTCGGAATGCTCGGTGGCTAGCCGCCGCAGCAGGTCCGGGTTCTCGAGGGTTTCGGGGGTTGCCAACTGCTCGGCCAGTTCCGCCTGGCGAGCGACAGCAGCCTGGATGCGAGCCGACAGCGCCTCAGCATCGAGTTTCACAGTGATGCCAGTCGGGGGAGCAAGGTGCGGACCCGGTGCCGCACCAGGTTCAGGAGCTGGCTTCGGTCGACTCGGCGGCAGCCTCGTCCGCGTCCGCCTCCGCGACATCGGCCTCCGCGTCCACCTCGGGCTCCGCAACAGCCTCCGGCTCGGAGACGACCTCGGGTTCCGATGCCGTCTCCGCCTCGGGTTCGACAGCCGCCTCAGCCTCGGTGCTACTCTCGGATTCGTCTGCCTCGGACGGGCCCTCGCCTGCCCGATACTTGCGACGGAACCGTTCGACACGACCAGCAGTGTCCACGAGCTTCTGCTTGCCAGTGAAGAACGGGTGACAGTGGGAGCAGATTTCGACGTGAATCTCGTCGACGGTCCCAAACGTCTCCGTCACCCGGCCACAGGCACAGGTAATCCGACTCGGCATGTATTCCGGATGAATCCCAGTTTTCATTGCACGACTCCTGCTGATCCCACTTCTTTTACGATGCCACGGACAGGTCCACGACGTTTAAATGACAGCGGGTAAGAATGGCGGTGGAATCACACTTCGTCAACCGGGCACTCACGGGGCGTTGCACAGTCAAGCGGTGTTCCCGAGATTGCACGGAAGGCCGAGGACGTTCGGGATACGGTGGAGGAGGTATCAAATGATGCGACACCCGCGGGTAGTCGCGGGAGTGGCGGCCGTTCTGGCAAGTATCGGAATCCTCGGAGGATGTGGAGACGAGGGACCGACCGGTCCGCAGTTCGGAGACCTCGTGTTTTCACCGTCATTCGTCAGTCTTCCGGGGGACGACCGGACGGCCGCCTTCGTATTGGAGAACAGAGGTTCGAGGGACCTCTCGTCAATCACGCTGGGCTTAGACATAATCGTGCAGACAGCGATGCCCGACTCGCTGTGTACCGGCCCCCAGGTGAACTTCGTGCCTTCGGCCATCGCGTCGCTGGCTCAAGGGGCGGATGAGGCGATCTCCCTGACGCTGGACATGAGCACAACCACGACCGCGCTGTGTCCGGCCGCGCAGTACGACGCCATCCTCCTTGCAGCGGTTGCCGGCGGCCAGGTCCTGGGCGGCGCTACGGTCCGATTCAACTGGGACGGTACCCCTCCCTAGTCGTCGCCCTCCGCCGGAACGCGCACCCGGGCAATCGTGTTGGCATCGGTTCCGAACCAGATCGCTCGCTGCCTCTCGTCATACATCATGTGCCGGACCGATCCTCCTCCGCTGCGAATCGGAGTTGAGCTGATGGTCGCGCCCGTGGTGCCGTCGACGATGACGAAGCGGTTTGGCTGCGGTCCGGTCTCCACGTAGTACAAACGATCCCGTTCATCGATTCCGAGAGCGTACGGACGTCCCGCAGCGCCGGACGGGACCGACCACGCGTCGAACACTCCGCTGGCGGTCATGCGTCCCAACTCGCCCAGAGAAAAGTCGACGTACCAGATGTCGCCGCTCGAATCGATCGCTATGCGGCGCGGCCGTCCTTCGAGTTCCGGGAGCACGAACTCTTCCAGGCGGAGAGACTCCGGATCGATCGTGCCGATCTTACCTGCGGCGAATTCGACGAACCACGGGCGGCCGTCCTGGGCAACCACGATTCCGTACGGACGGGCGTTGGGAGTCGGGACCTCGATGAGGTCGATCGCGCGCGTCGCCATATCGAGACGCCCGACGAAGTTGCTGTTCTGCGCCGTGAACCAGATATGGCCGGCACCGTCAAATACCAGTGTGTGCGGGTCCCGGACCCGATCATCAGGCATCGGAATCAACTCGATATCGCCGGTGGCCGGATCGAGGATCCCGATATTCGCCTGCCGGTTTCCGGCGTACCATACCATGCCGTCATCGGCCACGATGAGGTTGTGGGGCCCGGCGCCGGCAGGAAGATCGTAACGGCGAAACTCCTCCGACGCTGGATCGAACACGGCCGCGTAGTCTGAACGCTGACCGACGAACCACACGCGCCCGTCGGGGGCCACGTACGGATCCCGGGGGCGGCTCTCCGGCCAGGGCACGATCCACTCCTCCACGGTGACCTCAGGAGTCTGGGCGCCCGCCGGAACGACGCCAGGACCGGCACCGGCTAAGCCAACGGCGATCCAGAAGCAAAGTTTGAGGGGTAACCGGAACGATCGCTTCATTACATCATTCATAGCGCAACGCATCCATAGGCTCGACGCGGATAGCCCTTCTAGCCGGCGCGATGCTCGCGACTGCCGCGACCACCAGCAAGAGGCCTCCGACGACGGCATACGTTAGGGGATCTGTGGGGCTCACTCCGGTGAGAAGATTCGCCGTCAGGCGAGCGAGAGCCAGGGACACCAGCAACCCGGTGATCAGGCCCATCAGACCGAGGCGCAATCCCCGGCGCAACACTGCCGTAGCCACGTGCGGGTGGGATGCGCCCAGAGCGAGCCGCAATCCGATTTCCCGTGTCGAATGGCGAACGGACGACGATACCACTCCGTACACCCCGATGGCGGCGAGCACGACCGCAATCAAGGCGAACAGTCCGATCAATCGCGTCGCGAAACGGACGGGGGCGGTCGCATCCGCCACGTAGGCCGAATGTGGGCGCACTGCGCTCAGCGGAATCGCCGGGTCCAGCTCCGTGACGATCTCGCGGAGCGGACCGGCAAGACCCTGCGGGCCTACCGACGAGCTCCTGGCGATGACCGACATCGAGAAGAAGCCACCCTGTGTTTGGTGCGGAAAGAAGATCGTCTCTCGGAGAATCCGCAGTGGATCATCGATATGAACCGTCTCTACGACACCGATCACCTTGAACCAGCGGGCGGGACCGTTGAACCCAGAGGCGAACAACTGCTGGCCGATAGGTGATCGCCCGGGCCATGCCCGGGCGGCCAGTTCACGATCCACGACAACGACGTCGCTCCGCTCCCGGTTGTCGGCGCGAGAAAACAGCTGTCCAGCGACGAGTCTGATGCCGAGGGCATCGAACGCACCGGGGGTGACGAACTGATAGTTCGCCTCCCGTGTGACGCCGTCTGAATCGGTATCCTCCTCGATCTGGTACGGGGAGGTCCAGAACTGCCCTCCCAGCGGCAGGACGGACGTTGCCCCGATCGCCGCGACGCCCGGCATCTTCAGCGCCTCGTGCTCGAGACGATCGAAGAACTCTCCCCGGTCCCCGACCGAGGAATAACGCAGAACAGGCAGCGTGACGTGAAACGTCAACGCCGAATCCGCCTGAAATCCCAGGTCGATCCGGTCCACGTTCTGAAGGCTGCGGACCATCAGGCCGGCACCCGTCAGAAGTACCATCGCCAACGCTACCTCGGCGACGACCAGTCCCCCGCGCAGCCTTCTGCGCCGCTTGTCGGCGGTCCGCACTCCCCGGTCGTTGAGTTTCCCCTGCAGATCCGGGCGAGACGACTGAAGGGCCGGCACCAGGCCGAACAGGACGGCGGACACCAGCGTTACGAGGACAGTAAACAGCAGCACTGGTCCGTCGATCGGGACCGACTCGAGACGCGGCAGGTTGGCCGGCCGGGCAGCCAGGAGCAGGTCGATGCCCCAACGCGCGACGAGCAGGCCCACCAGCCCGCCGACAACCGCGACCATCAGGCTCTCCGTCAGCAGTTGCCGCGCGATACGCCGACGGCCTCCGCCGACAGCGGCCCGAATGGCGATTTCCTTCTCGCGCTCGGTCGCCTGCACGAGCAGCAGGTTGGCTACGTTGGCGCTGGCAATCAGTAGAACGATTCCCACCGCCACCAGCAGGCTGAACAGGATCGGCCTCACGTGACCGACAATCGCCTGGTGCATCGGCGTGACCGTCGTGCGAATCCGTGCCTCGCGATGGTAGTCGTACGACTCGCTTTGCCAGGCCGCTACGGCATCGGCCTGCTGTTGAGCTTCCGCCAGAGAGACGCCGGGAAGCAGCCTGGCGATGACCCGGCGGTTCGCGTTCTGGCTGTTCCTCGGCTGCGTGCGATAATCGAATTGATTGGCCTGCCAGGCATCGATGTCCGTCGACATCCCCGCATTGGCCGGCATATGAAGTCGGAACTCACGCGGCAGAACTCCGATGACCTCGACATCAACGTCATTCAGCTGGATCAATCGCCCGACGACGTCCGATTCGCCTCCAAAACGTCGCTGCCACAGACCGTGGCTGATGACAGCCGTGGGACCGGCGACCGGCCTGGTTGCCCCCTCCCTGTCGACGAACGGGAGTTCGCCCTCGGCAGCGGAGAACGTGCGGCCGTATGCTGCCTCGATGCCGAGCACATCGAAGAAGTTCGAGGTGACTCCTGCCACCCGAACGACTTCGGGCGGACCATCCCCCGTCAGGTTGAATTCGAAGGTCCGGTCGGTAGCGGCGATGCCGCTGAACACATTGACCTGTTCGCGGAAGTCGATGACGTCCGCCGGCGGCAGCGGACCACCGACGAATCCCGACGATTCGACGTCATGCCGGATGAGTACGAGGTCTTCCGCACCAGGATATGGAAGCGGTTGGAGCAGAACTCGGTTTACGACACTGAATATCGCCGTGCTCGCCCCGATACCGAGGCCCAGCGTACCGATTACCAGCAGCGTAAATGCTGGATGTCTCAGCAGCCAGCGGGTGCCGAACTTCACATCCTGAAACAGCCGACCCATTTCACTCCCTTCCGAAGCGACGCCAGACGATCCGACAGGATAAGGGCAATGGCCGTGCCAGACCAATGGTCAGCGTAAAATACTTCAGGGTCACAGCTTAGAGGCCTGCGGGCGTTCGGGACCGCGGCGAGAGTGTCCGGTTGCGGAACACTCCGTTCCAGCTTCGGACGCGGGTCGGACTACTCCGTGGACGTCAGGTCGTTCGCCGGAACCACAGCGGCTTCCTCGAGAGCCACGTCGATGAACGTGGAAACCACGTCGGGGGACTGCGCGCCCACCACGACTTGCCCGTTGATGAAGAACGTCGGCGTGCCGGTGACTCCGAAGCGGAAGCCGTCCCTGAGATCAGCCTGGACCACCGCCCGTTTTTCCCCACCATCGAGGCAGCCATCGAAGCGATCTCCGTCCAGACCCAGCTCCCTCGAATACGCCTTGAGATCGGAACGACCGAGGCGGTCGTGTCGCTCGAACAACAAATCGTGATACTCCCAGAACGCGCCCTGCCCCTGATCCAACGCGCACTCGGCAGCTTCCGCCGCGAGCGCGGCGTTTGGGTGAATCTGGGTCAGCGGGTAGTTGCGGACGATCCACTTCACCCGACCCTCGTACTTCCTTCGGATCTCGGGGTACGTCGTCTGATGGAATCTCCGGCAGAACGCACACTCGTAGTCCGTAAACTCCACGAATTCAACGGAGGCGTCCTCGGGGCCCTGGAATGGTCGGCCTTCGATGATGAAAGGGGTCCGGGATGCGGACCGCACTGCCGACACCTCACCGTCTCCACTGCCGGCCCCGGAGCTGACCGGTCCTCGAACCGAAAACCCAAGGCCAAATCCGACAGCCAGCCCCGCGATCAGGATTGCTGCTGCTCTGGGCATTGTCACCAGGTTGATTGGGCCCGGTCGGCGTCAGCCGATGCGGACGAGGTCACTGTAGCTGCGCAGATGGCGCAGAGCCGCCGCGCGGTCCCCACGTTCTTCGCACAGACGCGCCAGATTGTAATAGGCATCCGCGAGCAGCGGATCCGACTCGATAGCCCGTGAGTAGTTTTCCATCGCCTCCTCGGGCGTTCCTCGATCCTCGAGCACCACTCCCAGGTTATAAGCGGCCATCGCATGGCCGGGGTTCCCCTCGAGTGCCGCTCGATAGTGCTCCTCCGCCGCCGATAGTTCCTGGCGCTCGTGAAGGAGGAATCCAAGGTTTACGGCAGCATCGGCCAGCCCTGGATCGCCGGACAGTGCGTTCCGAAAGGCCTCTTCCGCCTGCGCCGGGGAGCTCCGCTGCAACACGCACCCCAACTCATACCACTCGCCGGGGTCCAGCTTTCTCTTGCGCGTCTTGGGACGCGGACGACGACGCGCGATGGCGGCGACCGGCTCGGACTCGTCCTCAGCCAGCTGCAACCAGGTCTGCCCGGTCTCGACGTTCCAGGCCAGACCACCGTCTACCGCCACGAGTTCGTCTGCCTCGGACGTGATCCTGACTGCCGTCAGCGGTCTGCCCTCCGGCAGCTGAGCGCCGAGCGCACGGATCGCCCTCAGCAGTCTCCGGGGAGTAATCCCGGTCTCCTCGAGGGCTATCGCAGTGCGCAACAAGACCAGATCCCGGAATGCGAATTCGTACCGCTCGGCGAACGCACGTCCCGGATTCAATTCAGCCGATCGGGCCAGGCGGCGGACCCTGGCCGGCGAGATTCCGAGAAGCTCCGCTACTTCGGTAGTCGAGTAGGTCACGGGTTACTTTGACGCCGCCTTGCGGGCTGAGGATTTCTTGGCCGCAGGCTTTGCCGACTTGCGGGAGCCGGACTTCTCCGACCCCGAATCGAGACTCGCCTTGAGCGCCTCCATCAGGTCGATGATCTTGCCTTCCGGCTCGACCTCGGGGGCCGATGTGATTTCTTCACCCTCGATCTTCTTTTCGATCAACGCCAGAACTCGCGCGGCAACCGTGTCTTCGAACTGCTCGGGCTTGAATTCGTCGGCGGAAGCCTGCTCAATCAGCTGTACGGCAAGATCAAGTTCCGCGTCCTTGACGTCAGCTTCGCCAATCGGCACCTCGTCGAACGACCGCACCTCAGCCGGATAATACAGCTGCTCGAGGAGAAGGCCCTCCTCAAGGGGCCGCACGAGAACGATGTACTCCTTGCCGCGCGCAGCGTATCGGCCAAGCGCGGCACGACCCGTCTTGCGGAGGGCTGCGCTCAGCAGACGATACGCCCGGTCGCCTCCCTTATCAGGGCCAAGGAAGTAGGCCTTGCTCAGCCACAAACGCTCGACGGCCTCGAACGGAATGAACTCGGTGACGTCGATACTGTTTGTCGCCTGCGCCTCGAGCACCTTGAGTTCGTCCGGGTTGAAGATGACGTACTGGTCCTTCGCGAATTCGTACCCCTTCACCAGTTCGTCACGTTCGACGAGTCGGTCCTCTTTGGGGTCCCAGTACTTCTGTCGAACGCGGGTCCCCGATGACGGAGAAATCCAATTGAAGCTGACCTTGCTCGAGGTATCAGCCGTCGAATAGAGCTTTACGGGAACAGAGACCAACCCGAATGAGATGGTAGCCGAACCCATCGGTCGCGCACTCATGTGAAGTCTCCTGCAGGTGTAATCGCAAGTACCCGTCCAGGTGGGCACTCGACCGTCCGGCCCGCGAAACCTAGTCGGTCGTCAGGATGCGGCAAAACCCGGGCAGCCCGCGAACAGAGGGCGCCTGCCGCAAGCTCGCGGTCGATGCCGCCCGCGCGTAACGTTGCGGACACCGCCCAGCTG